>CAYVYZ010000021.1:0-24941 GCA_964455875.1 uncultured Planctomycetia bacterium
GTATCAATATCAATATTAAAAGAGTATTCATCTATCTTTTCTGTAATAAAATGGTTTTTATAAATAAGTCTTTTCTCTTGAAACAAGACGGCATCGCCAAGACTATCGTTTATAATCCAATACACGGATTTAATCCTATCTTTAAAGGGGCCCTTAAGAATCCCCTTTAAGAAGCCTTCTGCATCCAGCTGGCACTCACTGGTAGTAACAATGCCCACCATAATATCAGATGTAAACTTGGCCTCACGCACAATAAGATGGCGCAAGAATCCCTTGTGGGTAAATTTATTATAGGCAGTGTATCTTTTATCACGGCAGAATCTACGTATGTTCTGTAGGAGAAAAGACACATTGGGAGAAAAAATGAGGCATTCCTCTACATTAAAAACTCTTCTCTTATTGCTGCGTGTATGTAGACCTAATGTCAACCCGTTATCCTCTGAAAATGTAAACTCCATTTTATTGCGGTAAAACAATTCAGAGAATATGTTGAAAGGTTTTATATTAACATTATAAAATCCATATTCTAAAACCGCTTCTTCAATTTTTTTCTTCTTAATGGCTATTTGTTTAGGATAAGGTGCGTCTTGTAGACGACAGCCACCACAAATGCCAAAATGCTTGCATACCCTTTTTGGAACTGCCTTCATCTAAGTCAATATTATTTTACTTAATAGCTTACGTTTTGTCCTTTTGGGAATATAGCTAGGGACGCCAACGGCAACAACTGCCATCAATTCTAAATATGAAGGTGTATTAAGAAATCTATGGATGGCTTCCTTTTTATTAATAATTTCTCCCAACCAGCAAGCACCTAAGTTATGGGCGTGAATATAAAGAAGCATATTCTCTATTGAAGCACCTATTGCCATTAAGTCTTTGTCTCTATTGTAGGAGGAATCTTTATTCAAAAACACAAGAATTAACTTGTCCGCTCCTTTTATAATGCTGGAATAGTGGGTAAACTGGGCTAAATCATTCTTTCTGTTATCTTCCAATACAAGAAACTTCCAGGGTTGATTATTAAGTCCTGAAGGAGCAAAGCGTGCGCTTTCAAGAATATTTTTAATTAAATCCTCGCTTATTTTACCTTTTTTAAACTTGCGTACAGAACGCCTTGTTTTTATTATCCTCATAATATCCATACGTCCTCCTAAACTGTTTGATATCCTAATTCTTTCAAAATTCTTATTTTCTTCTGCCAGTTAGATACCACTTTAACCTGTAAACGCAGATAAACTTTTTTGTTAAAAATATTCTCTATTTCTCTTCTACCCACAACTCCCACTTCTTTAATAAACTCTCCTTTCTTGCCAATAACAATCTGTTTTTGGGAGATACGGTTAACATATATATAAGCTTCAATGTAAACGCTTCTCTCTTTTTCTTCAATCTCCTTAACATCCACAGCAAGTGAATGAGGTAGTTCTTCTTTAAGCCTTAAAAACAATTTTTCTCTTATAATATCTGCTATGCGGAATTTAACAGGAAAATCGGTGATTGTATCTCTGTTATAAAAAGGGAAACCCCAGGGGAGATTTTCTTTTATTGCCTCAATGAGCTTATCAAGATTATGCCCTGTCTTTGCCGATATAGGTATGTAGTAAACAAGTTCTGCTTTGCTGGTATTTTTTAATGCATCCTCTTCTTTTTTCCATAGCGAAATATAATCATTAAGAAACTTTTTGTTTTTATCTATCTTGTTAAGCGCCATAATTATTTTTGCTTTCAGAAAAACTAATCTCTTCATAATAAGTTCTTCCTCATAAGCAGGCTTGCGTGTAACATCAACTACATATACAACAACCTCTACATCCTCAAGAGCTTTCTGAGCTACAACATTAAGATACTGAGATAAATTGTCTTTGAAAGAATGTATACCAGGACTGTCTACAAAAACAATCTGGGCATCGCTTAGATTAAGTATTCCCCTTATGGCATAACGCGTAGTTTGAGGAACACTTGATACAACGCTGATTTTGTTTTTAAGCAGAGAATTGAGAAGTGTAGACTTACCCACATTGGGTCTACCTACAAAAGTCACAAAACCACTTTTAATCTTATCTTTATCCCACATTATTAAAATAATTAGAAAGGGCAAAAGAATGGCTTAGGGGTTACCTTAATCATAAGCCCAAAAAGGTTGCATATGGTTTTTATCGAGAAGTTTTAATATTATCTCAACTACTTCCTTATCATATTTAACCCCTGCCCCTTTATGAAGTTCTTCAGTAGCCCGTTTGATTCCTAAAGCTGCGCGGTAAGGACGGTGACTGGTTAGAGCTTCCAGTACATCGCTAGCCGCTAAAACACGTGCCTCAAAAAGTATATCTTCACCTTTAAGGCGATTGGGATAACCTGAACCATCCAAACGCTCGTGATGCTGATAAATAGTATCTGCTAAAGGAAATGGGAAACGAATATCTTTAATTAAATCATAACAACGGCTCACATGTTCTTGGATAAACTGAAATTCTAATTTTGTCAACTTTCCCGGTTTATTTAGAATATCCATAGGAATACTTATTTTACCCAAATCATGTAACTCAGCAGCAAGCTTCAATCCTAAAATACGACTCTCATCCCACCCTAATTCCTTACCGATATGTTCTACGATATTAGCAACTCCTCGAGTATGCCCAAAAGTATAAGGATCTCGCATCTCCAAGGCTTTTACTAGAATATTCAGCCCATCCATAACCATCTTAAGGCGGTCTCTTTCTAAATTAGCATACGCAGTCATATCACGAGTTATCCCCATTGTTCCAATAATTTTTCCTCTTCTGTCATACGTAGGAATCTTGGTAGTAATAACTTGGTTCCAAGTACCGTTGGGCAAAAGGGTACGTTCTACTTTCCCCACAATAGGCTTGCCGGTCGTTAATACATAATTATCGTCCTCGGCCATCTTTTCTGCCTGTTCTTTAGGAAAAAAATCAAAATCGGTCTTCCCAATAATTTTAGAAGGAGGTAATCCTACACCTTGGGCATAAAATTTATTTACTTTAACAATACGATTGTTTTTGTCTTTAAAATATATAGCATCAGGAATATTATCTAAAAGATTTTGCATGTAGTCCTTCTCCAACGCTAATTTTTCCTCCATTCTACGATGAGCACTTATGTCTTCTACAATCCCTTCTATATATTCTGAGTTTCTTCTTTTTATATACACTGCACTTATTGCTACCCATACTTTTGAATGCTCTTTTTTCTTAAAACGCGTTTCAAAAAAGCGTACTCTTTTTTTAGCCTTTAACTGTCTTAGGAAATTCCTTGCTTCTTGAGGAAAGCTAAACAGAGAAAAAAAGTCACTTTTGCCAAATTCTTTCTTGGAAGAATACCCGAGAATTTGGACAAATGCACGGTTAAAAATGATAAAGTGTTTCTGCGGATAAAGGAGGTATTTAAAAAACCCTACTCCAATATGATCGGCAGTATCTAGCTGGAAATAGAAAGTCCTCTTCTCTCTAGCCACTCTAAAAATATACACCAATGCTTCTTTAATTTCAATAATCTTTTTAAGACCCTGAATAATGACTAGAGAGACACTATAAATTTGTAAGCCGTCTTATCCTGATAATCTTAAAGGTAAAGCCTTCTATATTTTTAATATCGAAAGTGGTATTTAAATAAGTTATCCTTAAGCCCTCCCCTTTGACCTCTACTTTAAAATTACGAGGACTTAAGTCGATACCACCGGGAGTTGTTATATTGGGTTGCGCCAGTTTACCTTTTATATCCTCTATTCTGTTAGCCAACTCTATACTCTCTTTAGAAGAAAACTCTGTTTCTTCAAAAATACTTTTAATTTTCTCCTTGTCTAAGCTTTGTAACGCTACGTTTGCCAAAGCACGATTAACTTCGCTACGATATTTGCTTCTTGCTAAGTTTGACAAATCATCTATTAACGAAGGCGCCTTTTGAGATATAAACAGAACCGCCTCTTTTACCTTACCACTGTCTACTAAGTTAGCAACATTATCTATATCGCCTTTTGGTAAACTCCTCTCAAGCTGAACTTCTAAACTCATTCTGGATAATTTTTGCAAAGCAACGGAAGTTTTAACCAACTGAGCAACGGGTAAAGTCTCTACCTGTAAAGCCAATTTGTCTACTAACAGTCCGTGAGCTAACTGAGGAATTTCGGTGCTTGCTTCTTCTATAAGGTTGGGGGCATTAATGAAATTAGCAATCTCTGACGGTATAAGTGAAGAGCTTACAGAGGTAGGCGCAACCTCTACAGTAACTGACATTAAATTATTTAATACGCCTTTTAGTTCTTCTATGTCAGAATAAGCCTCTTGAGGATTCCTCAAGTGAAAATTCTCTAAAACCTTTTGCGAATCTTGCGCTGATAATTTTGCCAAGGCAATAGGCAACATCGTTTCTTTAACCTCAGGGAGAGTAACAATATCTTGAACAATTTTATCTGTAATCTTTGAATTGTTAGTTGATTTGTTTATCAATTCCTCTATATCTGCGTAGGAAACTTCTGGAGTCTGGCTGACTATTTGAGTAATATTTTTAGCTAGCTCTTGAGCTTCTTTGAGAGGAATAAATTTTTGGAAAACAGGTATTATTTTCTCTGTAGGTAAGTTTTTAAAAGATAATAGTAGCATTTCTTTTTTAAATTGAGGTGTAATAGAAAAAGCTTCTTGAATCCTCTGCTGAGGTACGGTTCTAATTTCTTTTATAACCGTTTCTTTTACAATAGATGTGATAGGAATATCATTGGCAGGTAAAAGAGGAGTAAACTCTGTATTAAGGGGGGAACTTACAAAAGTAATTCCTCCCGAATAATACTTTCTTTTAATATACTTCTTCTGATTCTCATCAAAATCTTTACGAATGTAATTATAAACTCCCCTTCTGTAAGCTTGCATATACTGCTCATAAATAACTTCTTTTATCTGGGGATTCTTTACCTCAACTCCTTTTATCTTTTTCTTATCTGAATATACTTTATTCAAAATACTCTCTTTAAGTTTTTGTTTAAACCACTTTGCTAAGACAAAAGAACTGTAAATCTGCCGCAATAATGCAAAATTTTTTCCATGGTTCACATCTTTCTCAACCGAAGGCAAAATTACCTTCTTAGCTACTTCAGATGAAAGATTGTTAAGTTTCTCTACATCCTTTTTGTGGAAAGATGCCAGCTTTATTTTAGGCAAAACCATATGTTTATAAAGAGCAAGGTAATCCTCTTCCATCATGACTTTTAAATGGGTATCGCCAAGAACCACCCTGTCTTTACTTTCATAAACTGTGGCCTTATCAGGAACAATCCAAACTTTATTGAAGGTATTTATAGGAATTTTTGTCGTCCCGTAAAGCTGGTAAGCTTTTTTATATACGCTTTCCCAGAACTTCTTCCCTAAAGGAGTATCGGGATACGTTAGGGAAGAAAACAGCTGCTTTAATTTATAATCCTCTGCTAATAAATCTTTTCCCATCTCAGTAAGAGTAAGTATTTGAGGCGCAATCTCATCTTCCTCATAAGGAGACAGATTAACCCACACTTCGTCTTCTGGTAATGTTAAAGAAGCAAGGAAGTATCTGATGAGTTTAGAAATTTCCTGTCTTAACTCCCCTTCGCTTAAGTTGGCATCGCCTTTATCCACAATGAAATCAAAACGCAACGGATCATTAGGATAAAACTGAATGCCCTTCAAAATAGGCGGGTTAAAGTTGTGGCTTAAGAAAATAAATTCCCCTGGCTTAGGAATATTATCCAAGGAAATATTCTGTGCACTTACCAACGGAGAAAATAATAACACATTGGCCAAACAAAGAAAAAAAGCTAAAAATCCCCTAAAATTCCCTAAACTTTTGCCCTTGTAAAATAAGAAGAAAAACATACCATCCTCCTATTTAATAAATAAGACCCTCTTTTAGATATAAAAATACCATTAAAATATAACATATTAGGAAGGCAATTTTCAACCGCCTCTTAAAGGGGAGTGGATATCAGAAGTCCGAAATCGAGAAAGAAATTATACAATGCTGGCTATACTTTTTTATGTACTGCCATATTGGCAAAATAATGTGCTGAACGAATGGGCTCAGGTATACGATATTTACTTAACCCTAACACAATATCTTTTGCCCTTAAAATATTAACTCCCCAACCCACAGAAACAAAAATCTCCTTTACGTTATTTTTTGTTCTTAACGCAATGCCCACAACTTTTCTTTTTAGTTTTATGTATGAAAAATCTCCTTTAAAAACAGAGGGTCTCCTATAATCTCCTACAAGAAGGGTTTTAGCACAACCAATGGTAGGTATTCTCGCAAATATCCCTATAAAGCTGGCTAAACCCATACCACGAGGATGAAGAATTCCATTTCCATCAACAAGTAAACAGTCAGGTTTACTATTGAGCCTATCTAACGCCTCTAAAAGAAGCGGCCCTTCTCGAAAGCAAAAGTAACCACTTATGTAAGGAAATTCTACCTTTTGCTTTATAATTACTTTCTCAACAACAGAGAAATCAGAAATTCTAATCAGACACACACAAACATAGGCATATTTACCGAAATAATAAACATCGCAACCGCCAATATTATTAAGTGTTTCTATTCTATCCCTGAACTCTACTCTTTGAGCAAGGCAACGTTGTATGGTGGTTAGCAGAGGTAGGCAATCTTTTTTAACGGTCTCTTTCAAAATACCTATCCAAGAAAATAATATAATCCCTTAATACCTCTGTGCCCTTTACAAGATTATCTATATTGACATACTCATTTTTTGTATGAGCACACCCTCTTGAGCCAAAACCAAAGCCAAAGGCATCAATACCTTTATCTTTTAAGAAATTAATCACTGTGGCACCAAAACATGGCCTAAGTTTGAGAGGTAACTTATGTTCTTTTAGAGTCTTTTTAAGAACATTTATTAATAAACACCTGCTATCTATCTCTATAGGTGCCTGATGAGCAAGTATCTTTATCCTGTATCTTTTAATATACCTATCAAAAACTCTTTTAAGATAATTTACTATCTTGTTTTTTGTTAAAGGTGGTATAAAACGAATATCTATATCAAAATAGGCATACCCAGCAACAATATTTACCTTGCTTCCTCCCTCAAACTTTCCTATGTTAATAGTTGGATGTTTAAGCAGGTGGTGGGACTTGATATAGGGAATCCCTCTACCAAGAATATGGGATAAAGCACGGATAGAATTCTCAATGGCATTTATCCCTCTTTCTGGAAAAGCACCATGTGCCTCTTTGCCAAAAACTTCGACTCTAAGGTGGAGAAGACCCTTTTGGGCAACAATAACTTCAAATTCATCGTTATCTAAAACTACTCCATAATCTACATTTCTTAATTTATTAAGAAGAGGCTTTATCCCCCACCGGCTTCCTGTTTCCTCATCACTGGTAAAAGCAAAAAGAACATCGATATTCCTTAAAGGAGAAAATTTTGTTTTTAACTCTTTGATTGCCGCAAGAGAAACCCCCACATTACTTTTACAATCAGTAGCGCCCCTTCCATATAGTCGTTTTTTAACTATAACTCCTCCTAAAGGAGGATAACGCCATTTTCCGGTTATAGGAACTGTATCAAGATGGGGAGCAAAAAGAATTTTCTTCTTTTTGTTTATAGACTTAAGATGAACTACAACATTGGGTCTGTCCTCTTTAAACTCATATATTTTACAATCTACACCAATCTTCTTTAAGTAACTTTTGATAAATAAAGCAATCTTCTTCTCGTCGCCAGGAGGATTTTGAGAATCTATCCTAATTAGCTTTTGTGTAAGAAAAATTACTTCTTTCCTCATAAACCTCTTTTAAAGATACATTAAGAATAGAGGCTCTTAATGGATTCACTCCGTAATAAGCAATAAGAAAATAAGCGGTTGCAGAAAGAGAACCTACTCTATCTCCTTTTGGTGTACGCCAACCGTGTCCTGTATCGACATAAGAAGATGATGCGTAGGGTAAAGTAGGATTGGCTTTCCCAATAGGCGAAGGAGAAATAATAATCATCTTCTCAAGCTCCTTTGCATAGAAAAGGGCTTTTTTAAGATAGTATTTGAATTTAATAGGGTTTTTATCTTTATAATAATCAGCCATAATCTCAAAAGCCAAAATCATTTGTGCTGTCCACTCACATGAAATAACACCGCCCCTGCCTATGTTACGTGCTCGGGCAAAATCAAATCCTTCTACATTAATTTCTTTATCTTTACTTTTAAATATTGTCTTTACAGCGCAGTTTTTAAGTGCGAAATCAATTATTTCATCAGCGTCCATGCCTAACCTAAAAAGTTCTTGGGGCCCTAAGGCAGTAATAGACCAAGCATATGTATCAGTAGCAATGGTAGCGTCGCCTTTACCTCGATTAACAGGAAGAGAAAACCCTGTATAGGCATATTTATCCAACCATTCTTCAATTCTTCTACTTGCTCTAAGATACTCTTTTTTTTCGGTCAGTTGATAGAAAAGATTAAAAAAAGCAAAAGAATCTAAATTGTGCTCAGTAGAATACCATTTCTTTCTTGGCCCCCCTCTTATTCCTCCTTCTCTATCCATCATTTCAAGAAGAAAATCTGCCACATAACTTGCTAACTCCATATATCTCATATCGCGGCTAACTTTCATATAGTACAGACTGGCCAACCCTATCCATGCATTAACACCTGAGTGGACAACATATTCATAAACTCCTCCATCAGTATAATAAGCATTATAAATAGGCTTATGCAACCTTATTTTCTCCAGATAAAAATCAAGAATCTTGCGTGCCCTTAAGAAATCTTTGTATATCATAAAAACAATTGCCGCTAAAGCTTCATCGTAACTAAAAGCTACTTTATTTAAAGATTCGTCTCCTTCGTAACTTAATACTAAGCCAGTATGTAAATCCTGTCTGTTCTTTATCCAATTATACATTCCCTCAACAATCTTGGTGCTCACTCTGGAAAACTCCTCGTTCTTTCTATCCAAAGTGGTGTTTAATAATGATGTTAACCTTTTGCTCTGAGTTAGTTGACGCCTCAAGACAATATTCTCTGACTCTAAAGATTTTATCTTTTGGTTAAGTTTATCTATAACATTCCTCAAATGCAATAAATTCCCTCCCTCCTCTTTACCAACGGCTTCATTGTATTTTTTCTGCCAATAAACAAGCTGTTCTTTTAATTGATTAATGTTTTTTGCCAGTTCTTCCTTTCTTTTATCCAAAAACGCAGCAAACTCTTTTTGTTTCTCTATGTTGCTATACAGACTGTCTCTTTCTCTTAAGAGTCCATGATAGGAACTCAAAAGTTTTTGGTTTTCTCTTCTTAATGTCTCCTCTTCTATCCATACATTAAAAGCAAAAATAGTTAACCCAACTACAATAATACTAACCATATAGGGAATTATCTTCTTAATTAAAGCATATAAGAAAAGGCTTGAGTACAAAGCAGAGGGTTCAAATTCAACCCCCATTCTGTACTGTAAGAACCCCTTCTTTTCTTCTGCATCCTTCCAGACAATCCTTCCATAACTAAGTAAAGTATTCTTCTTAAAAGGAACTTCTATTTGGAAAGCGATGCGCTCCCCCTCTTTCAACTTATCTGCAAATCCCCACCATAAGTCGTTAGCTACCAGACATATCCCTCCTTTTCCAATATTGTTGGTAAAACCCTGTAAATAAGGAGTAAGGCGCCTGCCGAATTTATCGGTAAGATAAAACTCTACCGCAAGCACACTGTTTATACGGATGTACCTTCTCTTTTTAATCCTGCTCTTTCTCATCTTATAAGCTAAATGAGTGGCTTTAAAAAACTCAGGGAATTTTTATTTTCTTAAGTTTATCAAAAAAGTTGCTGAAACGAGGATCTTTACATACGTTCCTTAAATCAGGGTCTTTTAATATGTAGTCTAAATCTTCGTATCCCAAAAGGACTGCATAACGTAAATGTTTAAATGCCCCTTCGATATCACCTACCAAAGAAAGGCTACAGGCTAGATTATAATGTACTATTGGATCCTCTGGACGTAATCTTACGAGCTTCTCATCAACTTTAAGGCCCTCCTCGTATAGTCCTCTTTTAGTATAGATATCCCCCAAACATGAAAGTGCCTGAACAAAATTAGGATTTCTCTTAATTAACTCTTCATAAAAACTTATTTCAAAATCATCGTGTTTATCTTTCATATCTCTTCTAAAATAATCTTTTCTCTTAAGAAAAAGAAAACACGTTCCATCTTCTTTTTAAACTCTGGGTATTCATCTTCGTAAACGAAACGCTTCTTTACTTTAAAAAACCGCTTAATAGTAATGGTATTATCTTTAATTTTGTAAACGGCGCTAAAAGAAAAATGCGGGGTTGAAAGTTTTTCGTCTTCTGGCATATATTTTATCCTCATATTAGAAGGTAAGATGATTTTAACCGTAGAAACCTTCGTATATATTCCATTAAAATCAATGGGAAAATTGCGCTTATCTTTTCCAATAAGATTGTCATCAAGGTCTATATCATCAACAACAGAAACAATACGCAGTTTCCCTGCAGGACTAAGAATCTGTTTAGAGATAAAGCGGTAATATAAAATAGGAGGCTTATCAAAACTTTCGGCATTTTTGATTTCGTAGTCCAAAAGTTTAGAAGAAGAGGATATCTCTACCATTTTCCTCTGAATATCTTCCTTGATCTTATCTGGATGAGTATGTTTAAGATACCAACGGTAACCAGCAGTGTAGAAGCCTCTGGTTGTCACCTCTCTTTCTATTATTCCATTCTCCTTTCTGTCTAACTTAACAGTTGTTTTATAAATAATGGCGTTGTCTTCCTTCTGAGGAGTAGATACTATCTTGGCGCTTTTATCCTTAAAGACCATTACTTTTCTTTTCTGGTCAGAAAGAGGCAAATCACCGAATGAGGCTGTCTCTGAGGTAGGGTCCATAAAAATAAGCTTGCCCTTATAATCTAAAACACAAATGGCATGATTAAAATTTATAGAAGGGAAATCCTCATCTATAGGGTACACACTCCGAGTAGGAATAAGAACGGGATATGCCTTAAGGTTAGCATAACGTAACATCGCTGTTAGAAGAATTGCTTGGTCTTTACAGTCTCCATATCGATTTAAGAACACATCATTGGCAGGATGCGGTTCATAACCGCTTTGCCCATATTCTACTGCGACGTAACGGATATTCTTTGCACAAAACTCATAAATACGCTTTGCTTTTTCTAAATCATCATTAACATTGTTTATTATTCCATCCACTAGTTTCTGCGCTTCCTCTCCTAAAGTAAGCTTATCAATAAAAAGCCTATGCCACCAATGGTATATCTCACTCCATGAAGAAAAACTAGAAATAATGATAGCGGGGTTAACTTCAGGTAGAGGAGGCATGTTGTACTCTGGAATAATGGGTTCGATTTGCTTAAACTCCCAAGAATAAATCTTATTGTCTCTACCTTCTGTAATCTTAGGCCTAAGCGAATGAGGCTGTGCTTTCTTCTCATGCAAATACTTAAAATGTGCTTCTTTTCCTTTAGGAATCACCAATCTAAATCGGGCATTAAAGATAGGATACTTCTCCCTTAAACGATATACAAAGCTAAAATCATCTTTATTAACCATTTTAGACGAGTAAATTCTTACTTTATATTCAATGATGCTTCCTACATCCACAGATGGCATAGAGATTATAAATGCTCTTGCATTGCTGTAAAGGGGATAATTCAAGTATTTACTTACATCCCGTATATTCTCCTTCCCCACAGAGATAACCTTTCCTCCTTTAGTTATTGTGCGGGCAAGAACAAGCTCAACTCTCTCATAGGTAGAATCATATCCAATCTCTACTTCAGCAATTTCTTTACCTCTTTCTTTTAAAACACCCTCTATAACATGAATGGTTGAAGTAGTGGTATTTTCGGGAGTAACTTTATACTCTTCATCTACAAGATAAATAAAAGCAGCCTCTTGAGACATCTTTTTTAGAAACCCCTTAGCAGAAGATAGAAGATTTTTAACATAAAGGGGTGTCGTATTTGCTGTTTTTAGCTTTATTTCTTTGATCCGTGCTTCTGCTTTTTCCTTAAAAGAACCGGTGGCTTCTTGATATTTTTTAATGGCTTCATTAAACATATTCTTTTTTTCCAACACTTCTCCCCAGAGATAAAAATATTCGGAGTCTTTAATTGCAGTCTTCTTGCTATCAGTAAGATTATCTATCTCTTCGAAAGTCTCCATAGCAAGGTCATACTCTTTAAAACGGGCATATGCTTTTGCAAGTATAACCTTTGCCTCTAAAGAAGAGGTGCTTTTAAGAAGAGATATTACCTTCTGATAATCGTTGAACTGATAGTAAAAGCGAGCGAGTTTTATGCGCAATTCTATATCTTTGGGATTTTGACGTAATTTTTCTTGGTAGAAAGAGGTAACTTCTCTATATCTGCTAATCACACTATCCAAAGAATCAAGATCGCGTGCGTTCGCACATACATATATATTTATAAGGATTTGAAAGGATAAAAAGAGAAGTATACCTTTAGGCAATAATCTTAAGCACATCTTTTATGGGCTGGTTTTTATAAATCCCTAATCTTTTGGCAAACGATGTTAAGTCATTGACTCTTGCTTTCAACACATCTGTTATACTTGACACACCAGTTACTTTGACTGCTACATCTTTAAACATTTCTGCTACTTTTAGATTGATATATCCGCACATAATATAGCCGCGTTTACCTCTTATTACAATCAAGTTTTTAGAAGAAAGAGGAAAGCAAATTGCTTTTATAATCTTTCTACCAACTTTTATCTTTCTATAAATTAACATCTGTTCTTGACAAACCTCTCTATACGCACTACTGCCTCTTTGAGGTTATCGAATGTATTAGCATAAGAGATACGTACAAACTTACTATAAACTTTACCAAAAGCCTCACCCGGAACTACTGCCACCTTCTCTTCGGTAAGCAACTTTTTAGCAAAATCTAAAGAACTAAGGCCTGTTTTCTCTATGGAGGAGAAACAATAGAAAGCTCCTTCTGGCATAGGCGTAGTAAGACCTATGCGATTAAGTTCTTTAACTATAAAATCGCGTCGCCTCTTATATTCTCTCCGCATAGAAGCTACTTCATTGTGAGACCGCAAAGCCTCAATTGCTGCGAGCTGGGAAACAATAGGCGCACAAAGCATACAAAAAGAATGAATTTTTGCCATTGCCCCAATAATACCTTTTGGACCGCAGGCAAACCCAATTCTAAACCCAGTCATTGCATGACCTTTCGAGAAACCATTAAGCAATATTGTTTTTTTCTTCATCATCCCTAAAGAAGAAAAAGGTATGTGTATCCCCTCATAAGTTAAATCATGATAAATTTCATCTGTGATAACAACCGTATTTTTCTTTCCAATTATCCGGCTTATATGTTCAAGCTCCTTTTTAGAATACGTCACCCCTGTGGGATTAGCGGGGTAATTTAGAATAATCGCCTTGGGGTTAAGCTTCATAAGTTTACTGAGCTTAGCAGGGTCTATCTTAAAATTGTTATTAAAAGAAGTTTCTAAATAAACAACTTTTGCTCCCGTAAGTTCTGCTAAAGCAGGATAGGCCACATAGTGAGGGCTTACTATAATAACTAAATCACGCGGATTTATAAGAGCTCTTAAAGCCAAATCCAATCCTTCACTTACCCCCACCGTAATTAGGATTTCTTCATCAGGGTCGTAATTAAGGGAATATCTTCTTTTTAAATAATTACTTATGTTGGAACGTAAAATCTTAAGGCCTTTATTGGAAGTATAAGAAGTGTATCCTTCCTCCAAAGCAGTAACTGCTTTCTCTCTTATACGCCAAGGAGTAACAAAGTCAGGTTCTCCAACCCCTAAAGAAATAACTTCCGGCATCCCCAGAACAAGGTCAAAAAACTCCCTTATCCCGGAAGGAGGAATCTTTTGTACTCGCTTAGAAATCATATATTTGGTTAATAGGTTATAGCTAAACGCTTATTACGCTCCTCTTTCACTAAAACCACGCCATCCTCTTTATACTTCTTAAGCATAAAATGCGAAACTGTTCCTTTTACGCTACTTAAAGGAGCTAATTTTTCTGCTACGAAACTGGCCACTGTATGAATATCTTTTCCTTCTACTACCAAAAGAAGGTCGTAAGTTCCCGAAAGTAGATAGCAGCTTTTAACCTCAGGGAAACGATATATACGCTGGGCAATATCATCAAACCCCACATCTTTCTGAGGAGTAACCTTCACCTCAATAAGGGCAATTACCGGTCTTTCAGAGCGCAGCTTCTCTTTATTAATCATCGCCTTATATTTCACAATTATTCCTTTTTTCTCGTATTGTCTGATAGTGCGTTTAACCTCTTCTGGCTTACGGTGGACAAGCTTTGCCAACTCTTCCGCTGTAATCCTGGCGTTGCCTTCTAAAATTTCTAAAATCTCATCCATATTTTTACCTCCTTATAAAATTTAATCATGGGGTTGATTCCGTTTTATTTTATCAAATTCCCCCCCATATTCAAAATAAATTCTGCACGCCCCCTCAAAAGAAACCATACAAGGCCCCAAAGGAGACTTAGGAGAACATATCTTACCAAACTGGGCACACTCATAAGGCTTTACTTTACCTTTAATAACCTCCCCGCAGCGACACCCTTTGGGTAAAGGAGACTCTTCTACATTTTTTGTTACAAGCTTCTCTGCATCAAACTCGTTAAATTTCTTCCGTAAAAACAATCCGCTCTTTTTAATAACTCCCAGCCCACGCCAAGAAGCATCATCTACATAAAAAATTTCTTTTAGTAGCTGTTGGGCACGTCTGTTTCCACCTGTCTTCACCACCCTTGTGTAAGTATTCTCTACCTTGGGCTTATTTTCTTTTATCTGCCTAAGAAGCAAATATAAGGACCATACAATATCCACAGGTTCAAACCCACATACCACACATCCTTTTCGGTACTTTCTTGCAATATCTCTATAAGGACGGACTCCAATAATTGCAGAAACGTGCCCAGGACATATAAAACCATCGATTCTTATATCTTTATCCTCACAAAGTACTCTCATTGCCGGCGGAATAAGGCGATTACCACAAAGAATGAAATAATTATCAACTTTCTCTAATTTTGCCTGCTTAATGGTAGCGGCAATCAAAGGAGCAGTAGTCTCAAATCCTACGCTTAAAAACACAATACGTTTTTTTTTGCTTCTCTTGGCAATTAAAAGTGCATCGAGAGGAGAATAAACCACACGAATATCTGCACCTTTTGCCCGCATCTCCTCTAACGAGCCATTTTGGGTACGTACGCGCAGAAGGTCACCAAAAGTAGCAATAATATTTTTTTTGTCTTCTGCCAGAATAAGAGCTTTTTTTATGTAACTATCAGTAGTAATACAAACAGGGCAACCCGGCCCAGAAATAAAATCCACATAACAAGACAATAATTTTCTCAGTCCAAAACGAAAGAAGGCATATGTATGAGTACCACATACCTCCATAATTTTGCGGCGACCTAGTTTAAGCTGGGATATTCTTTCTATGAGAGATTTTACGTTCTTTTTGCTGCGTAGTGCTTTCTCGTAAAGCATTTTCGTACTCCTCCAATACTTTTAAAGTATCTTTGGCAGCATTGCGGTCAACTTTCTCAATAGCAAAGCCAGCGTGTACCATAACATAATCTCCAACTCTTACATTGTTTAAAAGCTGAATACCTACTCTTCTTTTTATATTACTCAACTCACAAAGTGCATACTCTCCTTCTATAGAAATCACTTTCATTGGATAGGCAAGACACATTTTCCCTCCTTAACTTTTTTTAAGCTTAGCTCTGGCAACAGCAACTTGACCCACAGAAATACATGAATCATTAGGAGAAAACCGTGAATGCGTATAGACCAAAAACCCCCTGCTATGCAATTCTCTTAAGGTAATCTGAGAAAGAAGCCAGTTTTGAAATACCCCTCCAGAAAGAACAACTTTATTAATATTATACTCCTGTTTTGCTAACATACATAATCTCTCAACAATTTTACCCAAAGTATAATGAAACCTATAGGCGATTACTGATGAGGGGGTTTTGTTTTCTATATCACAAACAATATCTAAAAACAACTCCTGCCATCCAATAACATAAAAATTCTTTTGCTTTTTTATTTTAAACCGGTAAGGTTTTTTTAATTTGGCTCCCTTTATCTTTAAAGCTTCCATCTCAACTCTTAAAGCAGCTTCTGCTTCGTAGGATATACTATCATTTAAACGTAGAAGACTCGATAAAGCATCAAAGAGCCTTCCAACGCTTGACGTATATACAAAATATTTCTTACCAATTAGCCGTATAATAAGATCCAACTGCTTATAGGGAATCTCTTTTGTAAACTTTATATTTACAGTGAACATTCTTTTCCCAAGAATCCTATAAAGGATATAGGCGGCAATTCTCCATGGCTCCTGTATGGCTTTATCTTTACCCACCATGCCAAAATAGTCGAAAGCACCTATCCTTTTAAAATTTGCATAATCTCCTATGATAAACTCTCCTCCCCAAATTGCTCCATCAAGACCAAAACCTACTCCATCAAAAATTACTCCTAATACAGGCCCATTAAGGTTATTCTCCAACATACAACTTGCTAAATGGGCATGATGATGTTGAACAGGTATTTTTCTAATCCCTTTTATATCTTTAGCGTACTGGGTAGATAAATAATAAGGGTGATAATCATAAGCAACTGCTTCTGGGTTAAAACTGAAAATCTTCTTGAAGTGATTTAGTGTTTCAAGGAAAAATTTATAAACGTGAGGGTTTTTTAAGTCACCTAAATAAGGGGAGGTAATAAGATAATTATTTTTTGTAATAGAAAATGTATGTTTCAATTCTGCTCCACATCCTAAAATAGAAAATTCCGTAGGAAATTTAAAAAAATCAGGGATATAGCCCCGCGCTTTTCTAATAAAATATGTATGCTTACGCCATACTCTTACTATAGAATCATCGCTGCGCATATAAATTTTACGGTTATGTATTAAAAAAGCGTCAACAAAATTTTTTATTTTAGGAAGTTCCCTCTCATCCTTAACTAAAGGGTAATCCTTGGCATTAGCTGATGTCATAACTAAGATAGGCTCTTTTGTATATCTTCTTAAAAAATAAAACACAAGATAATGTAAAGGCGTATAAGCAAGCATAACCCCTAGAAATTTCTGATAGGGAGCTACCTCTTCCATCCAAGGCTCTTTTTTTCTTATTCTTAAGAGCACTATCGGTCGAGACGCTGACAAAAGCACCTTTTCTTCTTTTGCATTCACAAGGCACACTCTCTTAATCACATCGATACTATCCATCATAATGGCAAAAGGTTTAGTGGGTCTGTGTTTACGCACACGAAGAGTTTTAACAGTAGAAATATTTTTTGCATTGCACACAATATGGTAACCACTCAAACCTTTTATTGCTACAATTTTACCCTCTTTAATAAAAAAGGTTATTTTCTTCAACATTTCTTTTGTATCTTTAAAACTTGCTTGTTTAAGATGGCTTTTTTTTGAATCTATCCATAATTCAATATGCGGCCCGCAATCAAAACAAGCATTTGGTTGAGCATGGAAGCGACGATCCGAAGGCAAGTTGTATTCGCTTGAACATTCTTTACACATCTTAAACTCCCTCATTGTTGTCTGCCTGCGGTCATAGGGAATATTCTTTGTAATGCTGTAACGGGGTCCACAATTGGTACAATTAATAAAAGGGTATAGGAATCTGCGGTCTCTTTTATCAAAAAGCTCTTTTAAACAATCGTTACAAATGGATAAATCTGGCGAGATAAATACAAATTTATCATAAGAAGACAGGCTTTCCTTTATAATAAAATCGTTTTCAGAAGACAAAGCAACGTATTCTTTTTTGATTGACTTAATATAAGAGGCGGGGGGAGCTTTTTTTATTAAATCTATAACAAACTGATTGAGCTTATCATCTCTACCCTGAGCCTCAACAATCACACCAAAAGAGTCATTCAGTACATACCCATTAAGCTTGTATCTTTTGGCGAGATTGTATACAAAAGGCCTAAAACCCACTCCTTGTACCCGTCCAGATATATGCAACCTAAGACGCTTCTCCATTTATACCATCTCCACTTGCAAAATATTGTTTAAACTGAACGTAAACTCCCTTGCCATATTGGAATGAAAAGCCAGTAAATACTTTTTGCCGTTTCTCTCCACAATCTTCTGAGGAAATACAATATAAGTCCGCTTCTGGTTAAAAGAAACATAGCTTATTTTGATAGCTAATTTAGCCTGTATACTCTCATATATAAGGGCTATTTTTGGCTCCTGGTATTTCTTAAAAAAATCGTTATTGAAACCATAAAGTGAAACAAAATCTCCTGTCTTAACAATACCTCTTCTTTGAATATCTTTTTTCATTCTAAGAAATACTTCTTTAGTTGTAATAGCATCTGAAAGAGCTCGGTGAAACACATCTGAAATAATGTTGAAGTGCTGTGCCAGAAAAGATAAATGGTAATGCTCTAAGCTAAGCAACCTTCTTGCCATTAAAAGAACATCTATTGAGGGCATCTCAATAAGGGGATAATTAATCCTAGCTAATTCTGCATTTAAAAATCCCAAATCAAAACCAACATTATAACCACCCAAAATTGTCCCTCCCATAAAGTACAAAATTTTGTCAACCACCTCTTCAAAATAGGGAGCATCTTTTACGTCGCTATCAAAAATATGATGGATATTGCTTGCTTCCAGAGGTATGGAACGCTTAGGGTTTATTAAAGTAGAAAAGGTGGAAACCTCGGTATTCCCTATTATTTTCACTGCGCCCAGTTCACAAATAGCATGCCCATCGCTTGCAGAAAGTCCAGTTGTTTCTACATCAAAAAACACCAATTCAACTTCGTCAATAGGAAGAGAAAGAAAATTCATCAGGTAATAATTTTTACTACAATCTTCCTCTGGCGGGGGCGAGTATCAAAATCGACCAATACCACCTGTTGCCATGTTCCTAAATCAAGCTCGCCATCTGTTACAGGGACAAAATAGTTGGTTTTTAACAAGGAGCTACGCAGATGTGAATGGCCGTTGTCATCGCTCCAAGTAAAATTATGTTCCCAGTCGCTTCTATAAGGAATTATTTCGTCAAATAAAGTTTTTAAATCTTTTTTCTGCCCTGGCTCATACTCCATGGTTGTAAGTGCTGCTGTTGAACCAATAACCTGTAAAAAAAGCAAACCATCCTTTATGCTTTCTTTGTTAACAATATCCTCTATATAAGAAGTAATATTAATAATATCTGTATTCCCTTTTGTTTTTAAATTAATATAATGCGTCTTCATATTTATAATTGTAATATTAACCTGGGCATCCAGGTTTTTAATGATTCTATCTTTCGCGCGAAAGATAGATGCAGCTATACAACGGGTCAACTCACTTTGCTACCTGAAGGCACTTCTTTGTCCACTGTAAGTACGCTTACTACGCCATCACTTGAAGTAGCTGCCAAAAGCATACCCTGCGATTCTACCCCTCTTAACTTACGCGGCTCTAAGTTAGCAACAACAACTATATACTTTCCTTCAAGGTCGGAGGGCTGATAATGTTGCTTTAGTCCCGCCACTAACTGAATCTCTTCTTTGTCAATTTGAACCTTAAGCACGTATAATTTATCGGCGTTGGGGTGACTCTCTACACTTAAAACTTTCCCTATCCTTATATCAAGCTTAGAAAAATCAGCAAAACTTACCATCTCTCCTCCTTAAATTACAACTTTTTTGAAAAAGCCTCAGTAAACATACATATTCTAACAATTATCTTTGGGAAAGCAACTATAATTTGAAAAGGGCAGGCTTTGCTAAAATAATTTTCTGGCTATTTCCCCAATTTATACATACAGTAGAAGCAGCTATTAAAATCGATATCGTCTATATTGGGTTTATCCTTGTATTCTTCAATCCTGCGTGAAATAAAACGACGGGAATCTTCAGCCCACAGCTTTAATGCTTCCTCAAAAGATTTATCTCTTAAGGAACATATCACTGCTTCTTTGTTCCCTGCTAAATCGCAGCAGCGGATTATACTTCCTTCATAGTCAATGGCAATTTCTCTCATAGCCACGGAACGGCATATAACAATGTTACTGTTTACCCTAATTGAGCCTGTCATAAAAACAGGCATTTTTATAATCTTCCCAAAATCTTTTAACAAGACAAAAAGTTCCTGTCTTTTTTTTGCATCTAAAACCAGCTTATTCTTGTGGGTGCGCGAACAAGGCAGCATTGTTGCAAAAATAAGTGCTTTTGCTTTCTGTTTTTTGGCAAACTGCCCTATATCTATTATCTCCTCATAATTAAGAGGGCTTATTACTGTAAGAATAGAAAAAGGTATCTTGTTTCTGCGGCAAGCGTCAAAATTCTCCAAAAGCTTATCAAAGCATCCTTGCTTGCGCATAAAATCGTTTTTATCTCTGTTGTGGCTTTCCAGGCTGAAAACTATTTCTGTAATACGGTTATGGTATTTAGAAAAAAGTGGCAAGAAATCACTAAATAACCAGCCATTGGTAGCAAGATTAAAAACATAGCCTTTCTGAACAGTAAGCTCTATGAGTTCTTTAAAATAAGGGTATAAAAGGGGTTCTCCTCCTGTAAAACTTAGATGTCTGAAATGATATTTCTTGGCCTCCTCAACAACTGCCTTGGCAATTTCAAACGGTAAGTCTTTAACCTGTGTATCATCTCTTAAGCAATGCCGACAGTTAAAATTACAGCGGGTTGTAAGAACAAACACCACCGTCTGCTGATTGTAGAAAGAAAATGTAAAGCCGCTTAGTTTTTCTTTTTGAAGCTGTTGCTCTTTATAAACCTTCCATGCCATCTTCAATAAACTCATTTATTGTCTCCTTTCATCACAAATTAACTTTTTATTTTATAAACCTTATCGTTTTGGTGGACGCGCTTAATAACTTTTATGCCTACTTCTTTACCTTTCGCAGCAAAAGATATGTTCTTATGATTTACCTGCATTGAGGTAATGGTCTGATAAAAATCGTCGTGTGCTCCTTTTATATGAATCTTATCACCTACTTTCAAGGCATCTTTTAACTTAATAACCCCCACAGAAATCTTACCAAAGTAATGAGTAACAGTGCCGATTTCTTTTTCTTTGCTTTCTATTTTTTTCTTCGCGGTGGCTTTTTTCGGTGAGAGTTTGCTTTTTTGCGGTTTCTTCTTTGTTTTATTCGCAGTCTTTTTTTTAGCTTCCTTTTTTGTTTTTGGTTTTAAGCGGTAAGAAGATGGCTTTGATTTTCTCCTTTTCTTTTTTTTAACCGGCTGTGTACTATCTTTTTTGCCAAAAATACTTTTAAATAAATTAAGAATGCTCATTTACTAATATTTTACACAAAATATCTTACAATTCATTAAAATAATTTTATTTTTAAACAGGGCATAAAGCGCCACCATAAAAAATAAGCGGCTCTTTTGAAAGAGCCGCTTTATAAACCTAATTCGGCTGAATAAACTTTTCTACTTAATATTTGTAATAAGAAGGCGGAATGCTTTGAGAAATATATTTTACTGCCTCAATTATACACACTCTAATGGCTTTCTCCATCGGTGTATTTTTGTACATAGAAAGTCCTCCGCCCAATCCCCAACTACCTAAGAAACCGCTCATAATTGCCCCACTTACATCCGAGGCTTCACCCACAACTCTTGTAGCTGCAAGAACCTCTGAAGTAGAGGTGTCTATTATACGAATATCTAAAGCCATGTGAGCCTTATTTAATGCTCCTCCTAACAATGCCCCTAAGAAGCCTTTTCCTATACTTCCACCACCTCCTATGCCAGCTTTACCTCCTGAAGCTTGAGGCTCAAACTCTGTAACAGCGGCAGTGATAATTAAATCTGCTGTCTTAATCGCTCCTGTTCTAACCTGAGATGTCCCCTGGGCGGCTCCTGAGACAGCTAGTTCCTGTTCTTTCATAACAGCATTTAAAGCCTGTCTTTCTAAAACTCTAAAACGGCCGCTATTTACCAAAGCTGTAACTAACATCTCTCTTAAACCCGAACCAATCTCTCCTCCTGCTTTAGCAGCCTTAACATCAAAATCAGCAACAGCTATTCTTGCCTTAGGGCCACTATAAGGGGGAAGGGGCTGGGTACCGGCTGTATTGTCTACGTGAGCCGTAGGCTGCCCTATGGTCTCTAAAGAGGCACATCCGACAAATAAAAATCCTACTACTGCCGTCAACAATACTAGACAATCTTTTAAAGACTCGCTCCTCATCCTCTCCCTCCTTATCTTGATAAAGCCTTTATTATTTTTTCTCCTAATTGACTGCCTGCTTTAGCGAGAGCCTGCTTCCCTCCAGTAATTAAATCTGTATGAGGTGAGCTTGCTGTAGCATCAAGATAGGCAATAATCTTACCATCGCTTACTCTTATAAGTTTAACTGTAGCATTAGCAAAACAAGAACGCATATTAGAATTAAGTATCCGTCCTCCTCCTGAAGCAATTGCTTTACCCAAAACTACATAGTCAATATTCTTTAACTTTGCCAATTTCAATGACTCATCTTCAGTAATATTGAGAGTCTGAAAAGCTCTTTCTGCCTTAATATAATCTCTTAACTCAGAAGGGGCTATCACTTTGTATCCAGCATTGGTAAGGGCTTCTGATACCCTCGCCTCAACAGTGGATAGGTCTATTTCGCTAACCCACCACGCTTGCTGAGGACCTTCAATATTCTGCTCTTTTATAAGAAGCAAAAATACAGGCGTTTCTTTCTGGGGCTGTTCGCTTGCTACTTGCGCAAAAACAGACAAAAATATCCCTAAAAAAAGAACACTTAAAATCGCAACAACTATTCTCTTCATTTCACACCGCCTTTTACCTTATTTAATTTTTCTATTATACAAGAGTAATATTACCATATAATATAGAAAGGCGAATGTCAATATTAATTATCTTTTTATTAATGTAGCGGTTTAAATAAAGTATCCTTTAAAAACCAGCGCCATCCCAAGCAAAAGAAATACAATAAGATTGGCTGTTAAAAGACCAGGCATTTTTTGATATACATGTGTCAGCTTAACTACTAACCCAGGAAAAATAATTAAAAGAATGCCTTTAATTAACCCTAGCCACCCAAAGACGGTAATAATCACTGGCCAACCTATTACCCATACATTATGCATCAACACTATAAGAAGGCCGGTAATAATCGCTAAAGCTGCTCCCATATAAGTTAAAGCAGGGCTTTTAAAGAAATCGTCTATCAGGCGCTGGTAAATATTACGATTAACAAGAAACCCCACTGCCACAATAACCATATACGTCCCGATAAGTTTCGCAAGAAATACAGAAATCTCCATCGTCTGCCTCCTTTTTACTCAACTATAAAACCGGCTTTCCAGGGGGTAAAGAATTTATCTTTCAAAACTTAATCTTTTCATTTCTTAAAATAGGACTTAAGGGTTTTGCATCTATACGCAGGCCACCGTCATGTTCAATCTTTATTGTATAAATCATCCCGGGAATAAACTTAGTCCCCGGAGCCTCAATCTGAACACTTTTTATCCCTGCTCTCTTTGCCTCTTTGGGATTTAAGGCGTATTCCCAAAATCTACGCCACAGTTTCTCCTCAAAGGGATTTTTTGAACCTTCTATTTTATACCCTGTGGGAATCTGATAAGCCTTGTTTATCTCATATTCCTGTGTATTTTTTCCATCCAGCATAAACACTTTCCAGAAAACATAAGCGCTTTTACCTTTTAATTTGTCACCTCTTCTTATATAGAAATCATCAAAACGAATAACCAGAGACTGAAACTGAATAATGTTGCCAGAAAAAGTAAAATATTTAGGCTCAAGCGGCTTTAGACTGGTATCGTATTCTAAAAACTTAATAGTGGTGTAGACTTTTTGTGTTTCGGGGTCTTTTTTAACATCTGTCACAATTACTTCCGCAACTCTTGAATCAGCGCTTAGGCGCTTAATAACCTTTTTGAGCACATAATTATCTTTCTGAATTTTAACTGTATAAAAAACAATAGCTAAAACTGCTGCAAGGATAACAAACTTATAAAACCCTCCAACTAAAACTTTTATACTTTTCTTAATACCGTCTGTCTTAATCTTTACATTTTTCATAACCGCACGCTGCTATTATTCCAACCGGAAAGAATCTGCAATGCTATCCAGTATGGGTTCTATCTTCTCTCTTATATACATAGGAGTGCCTGCCTGGAATATATAAATATGGTAACCTCCGGGTGTGGGCAGAAGATAGCTTTTAAGTAAATATTTAGTGCTTCCTCTTTTGCCTTTAAAGGTTAAAACCCACCCTGATATATTACCTATCACTTTCTTATTTTTACTTATCAAAGATGCTCGCATATCCTGTTTAAAATCTTCTATATAGCTCTCTATAAAATCGTCTATTGTAAAATCATCTGTATATCCTTTACGATAAATCCTTCTTATCTGTAAACCGCTCCTTCCGTCTTTACTGTTTACCTCTGACAAAACTACGCCTGAACGATAAAGGCGTGCAGACCAACCATCAGGATACCTTATTGAATAACCATATTCTCTATCTACAAATATATGGGTAAGATTTTGCGAATAGCTCGCTATACACATTAGAAGAAAAGTAGTGCAGCCGACACAAAGGAACAAGATTATATCTCCAACAAACTTTCTCAGTCTCATATGAAATCACGCAATTGTTTAAATCTATCAAAGATATCCTGTCTTAAATCGTCCAGGTATGGATCTATTCCATTTTCTTTTTCTACCATAAGACAGCCGCTACTTGTCTTTCTCTCAAAATATTTACCAAGGTTCTGCGATATCTCCTTAAAATAACCTTGCTTCTTGTATTCTGCAACTTCCTTAAGGATAATGTCTAAATCTGGAGCATATCTTAATATAAAATACATATA
>CAYVYZ010000022.1:0-24120 GCA_964455875.1 uncultured Planctomycetia bacterium
TTATTGAAGAGGTTAAAAATGCTTAAAGTCGGATTAAGAGTCCGTTGCTCTGCCAGTTGAGCCAGCGGCCCAAAAGTGCATTATTATAACATAGAAATTTTCAAAAATCTAACAAAAACGTTCCTAATGTTTTTTATTCAATCAGATGTATCAATGCCGCTTGTGGTATTTTTTCATTGCGCGCTCAGCTTCGCGTTTTTCTATCTCTTCCTTGATTTTTTTCTTCTTATCATACACATGACGTCCTTTAGCAAGGGAAATTTCTACTTTTGCCCACCCCCTATCATTAAAAAATACTTTAAGAGGAATGAGGGTAAGTCCTTTTTGAGTAGTTGCGCCGAGCAGTCGTTTTATCTCCCTTTTTTTTAAAAGAAGTTTACGGACGCGCCGTGCATTAACCTTAAAATAAGAGGACTTTTCAAACTCCGGTATATGCATATTGTAAATAAATACTTCTTTTCCTTCAACACGAGCAAAAGCGTCATCAATAGAACATCCTTTTGTGCGCAGAGATTTTACCTCTGTTCCTTTCAGTTCAATCCCCGCCTCATAGGTCTCAAGGAGATTGTAGTTATGTTTTGCTTTTCTATTTGTCGCTACTACTTTCATACGATTTAGAAGTTAAAAGAAGCTACCCTGACAAATAATTCTATCCATATGGGGATTGTAGCTATGCTTACAAGATGTGTTACAAAGACACCGTAGGATATAAATTTACTGTCAGCACCATGGATACTGGCAACAATAGGCAGAGAAGCTGCAGAAGGCATACTGGCTTCTATAAGAATGAACAACCCGAGCAGAGAATACAGACGAATCTTTAATATTAATACAAATACTATCAAAGGAATAACAACCAGTTTAATAAATATGACTTTTATTATATTGGCATCCTTAATATACATTCTTAAGGAACTTTTTGCCAGCCATCCTCCGAGAACAATCATAGAAAGAACAAAGCTTGTTTTTCCTATCATTTCTATAGGAGGAATGATAAATTGAGGGATAAATTTCTTTAACCCTGAGTAAACAAGAACCAAAGAGACTACAATGCTTAGAATAGGTGGGGTAAAAAGGGAGTTTACCCTAAAACGCTCTTCCTTTTTCTTGAGTATTAGATAACTGGCAACTGACCACATAAGGATATTAAACCCTAATATATAAAGAAATATGTAATTAAGAAAAATACGTTGCCTTGGAATATCAAAAAGAAACATACTAAGAGTCATGGGAAGGTAGCCGCAGTTTTGGAAGCTCACGAGGAGAATGAATTCCCTCTTGATAGAACTACCGGCAGTAAGAGAAGAGATTATACCTACAAGAAGTCCTATAAGGAATAAAGCTGTGCTTATCCCAAGAAATAAAAATGGTGAAGGCATTTTAAGAGGGTTAAAGTGGGTAGCTATATTAGAAAAGATTAGAAAAGGAACAGTTATGTTTATAACGAATAGAGTTAAGAAGTTTAATGCTTCCTCTTTAAGTATTTCTTTGCGATAAAGATAGAACCCAAGGAATATTATAAAAACCATTTTAATAACAGCAGAGAATATCAACATCATAATTTATAGTTAAAGCTGTTCTATATTGTAACCTTCATCCTCCAACATAGAAATAATACTTTTATCCCCTACCAAATGAGCTGCTCCTACGACAATAAAATAATCACAATTGTCATTAATAAACTTTTTTATTTTTTCTGCCATAGTACGGTTTCTTTTATATAGTAGCTTTTCAAAGAAAGAAGTTAGTCTAGGGTCTTGCAAAAGAGTTTTTCTGATAATTTCGTTAATTGTTTTGGTATCGCCTCTCCTCCATGCATTAATAATTACATTCATGAACCGGTTAGTATTATCAATATCTAATATAGTATAATACAAAAGCAGAGATTGTTCTTGGTCTGAGAGGCTGCTTAAAAGTTTAAAATGAGACTCTAAAGACTCAAGTTCCACTATTTTCTTTTTCCCTTCTGCTTTATTAAGAAAATATGCATCTATCCCATATTGTTGTTCGTATCCTAATGAGTTGTATTCAGTCTGTTGTAATAGTAAGGCTACATACCACGGTTTATACATATTTAACTGTTCTATAGAGAGGCCAGTATCCTCTAACTTTTTCTTTGTCAATTCATAGGTTTTTTTGTCCAACGTGTCCTTTAGGGTTTTGCCATTTTTATATAAAGCGTAGTCTAAATACAACCCTAAGGTATCAAGGATATTTATGTTGTTGATATTTGCCTCCACAGCAAGAACAGACGACCTTCTAAAGGCACCCTCTATTTTCTTATTCAGAGGGTATAATTTCTTTGTTCCAAAGTGTATTGATCCAAGAAGATAAACAACATTTCTTTTAGATTTGATTTTCCACAGGAAACAGCTCCCTTTAGTTATTTTATGGATATTGTATTTATAGGACTGAGTATGAACAGGTATTTTACGTGTTGTTGTTTGTATTTCTTTTATATCGTCTGTGTAATACTTTAAGGGCACACCATAGAAGTCAATGATAATAAAATCTGGCGTTCTTTCCTTCACTATCCCTTCTACCCTCTTTCCGTTTTTAAGTATAATGGTGTCAGAGAAGGAATTGAAACACGCAAGAAAGTTAAAGAGAAGAAATACAGAAATATAATAAAATGTATTAAGTCGCATTTACTCTCTATCCTTTTTCTGACGATTTCTTTATGAAAACTACGGAGAGGGGGAGATTTGAACTCCCGGTCCACTTATTAAGCGGACACCCGATTTCGAGTCGGACCCTTTAAACCAGGCTCAGGCACCTCTCCGTTTTGACTGCAAAAATTGATTCCAATTAGATAGGTTGACATACAAAAAATACCTGAAAAGGTCTAATATATCGCTCTAAGATTTGAAATCCTACATACTTCAGCATAGATTCAATGCAACTAGGTGAAAGTCCCCAGAACCAATTTGCATAACTGTACTCGGATTTGTAAGGTTCAGAAATTCCTTTCTGTTCAACCCCCAAGTTCCAGATATTTCTCTGTTTTTTATCAAGAAAAGGGTAAAATATTGCAGTGTTTCTTAAACCTCCTATTTCAGGAATCGTTACTGAAGCAAGGATAAGGATTTCTTTACATATTGTTTTTAAATTAGTAAGAAAAAATAGAGGGTTGGGGTTGTGATAGAGAACTCCGGAGCAGAATACAACGTCAACTGAACCGATTGTATTTATAACTTTTTGAGAATTAATATCTCCTTTAATGAATTCTATTCTGGAATTCGTTGTATTTTTTCTAGTTATAAATTTTTCACTCGGAGGATTGATATCTACAGCTATAACTTTTTTTGCACCATATTCTTCAGCTAAAAAAGAAAAGTAGCCATTAACTCTCCACATACAACCGATATCAGCAAAAGATTTCCCCTTTACATATTTCTTAATCAATTCGGAACGTATTTGATCTCCACTTTTTATTCTTATCAGTTTCATAAGGCTATGCAAAACCTTTGTATGAGTCCATAATCTTAGACTCTTGAGGAGATAAACTTTAAATTTATATAAACTCATCTATTTTCTTTCAATGCGCGGGGGGGGATTTGAACCCCCACGGTTTCCCACTAGAACCTGAATCTAGCGCGTCTGCCAATTCCGCCACCCGCGCAAGAATACTTCTCTGTTTATAAAGTAAATTAATTATACCAAATTTATTAAATATTATAAATTATTTTACCTCTTTCCTTAATGAAGATATAATATTTTCAATGAATATTGTTTTTAAGAATCCCACAAAAATATATATTATATTAAGCGTTCTGTTATTAGTAGGCGTATTTATTCTTCATTCATTTTCTCCTTTTTCGATAAATGAAAAGAAATTTGAAAAAATTGAAGGAATTGATAAAAACAGTCATTTTGGCCTTACTGTTTCTTATAGCCTTCTTATCATTGGTTTGTCTATCTATTGGTTTATAATCTTATTATATGGACTTGCCAATTTTTTTGTCCTTTTATATTGTTTTTTTTACAAAAAGCCTTTTCTTTCATCAAACGGACTACAGTTGAGGTTAAATCTACACAATAACCAGGTTTCCTTAGCTATATTTTCTATTATTTATATATATTCTGTACTCTATCTACTTTCATTAATAATTATTCCTTCTGTGAAAGATAGTGGTTTTGTAAGTATAGTTATGAATTTAATCTTTCAACTTTTTGTTCTTCTGGTTATAATAAAGACCGTTTCTTTTTCTTTGTTGGGCACAAAATTCTCTAAACAGGATTTGCTGACGATCTTTAAGGTTTATTCTCTAACTCTGGTGTTTATTGCCTCAGCTTCTATGCTCATGATAAAAATTCAGAAGAGATTTAATATTTTTTTTCCTCCTCAGGAAGCAGTATATATGGTATTGTCTCTAAAAGACCGCTTTCTTTTAGCCATTCTTATTTTTCAAATAGTTTTTATGGGCCCCGTAGCTGAGGAGCTTTTCTTCAGGGGGTTTATGTATAACCTTTTGAAAGAAAGGCTTGGCTATGGAGTTGCCATTGTGATTACCTCTTTTGTTTTCTCTTTGCTTCATAATAACATATGGGGTTTTTTACCTATTTTTATTCTCAGTGTGGGTATATGTTATACGTATGAGAAAACTGCAAATATCATTTCCCCCATTATCTTTCACAGTCTTCATAATACTTCTTCACTTCTTAGTCTGCTTATCTTTAGGTCTTTTTTGCAATAAATTAATTAGGGATTAGTTATTGATATAGTCGTTTACATCGAGAGGTATGCCGAGATATTCCTTGATATGACGTATTCTTTGAGCAATATAAGGGTGAGTTCTAAAGTATGAATATTCACGCAGAGGTTCTTTTTTGTGTTGCTGGTATAACTTATTAAGAACATTTATACCAGCTTTTGGATTGAATCCTGCCAGTCTAAGGTATTTAGTTGCCAGTTCGTCAGCAGTATATTCGTCCTCTCTTGAGTAAGCCACCATAATTTGAGCAAGGGCAAAGGAAAGACCTTCTTGAAATCCAGGATTTGCTTCTGCTTGTGTTGAGGCTAAGACTAAAAGATTCATTCCCATGGCAGCTTGAAGTTTTTTTATAGCATGGCGTGCTACAATGTGGCCAATCTCATGGGCAACAACAAAGGCCAATTCATCGTCATTAAGGTCGTCCATTAGAGGCTTAAATACATATACGTATCCTCCCGGTATGCTAAAAGCATTGTATTCGTTTTTTTTGTCAATAACATAAAAGTAGTAGTTTATCTCTTGACGGTCACATACTTTTACAATTTTTAGACCGATTCTATTTATCCTTTCTACATATTGAGGATTTTTGGATATCTTTAATTCTTTTTCTATTCCTTTGGCAATATTTCTGCCCAACGCGACTTCTTTATCGACAGAATACAAAAATATATTTTGTCTATGAGTAGATACGTCGTACTCTGTAGTGATGCAACCAGGGGCAAAAATCAGAAATATGCAGATTAGACAAAATCTTGTCTTGAAAAGATGCTTGTAAAAGGACATTTTAGTTTTTCGAAGGCTTGTTTTGCTCCTTCTTCTCTGTCTACCACAGAAATTGCTCTAATGACTTTAATCTTATATTTTTTGAGAGTTAAACAGGCATTAATAAGGGAAGAGCCTGTTGTAGTGACATCATCAACAATAATCACCCTATCTTTAGGGGTTAATGTTTTACCTTCTATTAGATTCTGGCGGCCATGTTTTTTTGGCTTTTTTCTCACAATAAACCCTTTTATCTCTTTTTTCTTAGTATGTGCTAGGAGACACACTCCTCCCACTATAGGGTCAGCGCCAAGAGTAGGTCCTCCAATAGCAGTGGGGTTATCTTTCTTGATTATATCCCAGATGAGGTTAGCTATTAGATACAGCCCTCTTGAGGTAAGACTGATGCGCCGTATGTCTATATAATAATTACTTATTTTTCCCGATGAAAGGATGGTGCGTTTTTTAAACACAGCATCTTTTTTAATGAGTTTTAATAATTCCTTTCTCATCATTTAGATAAATTATACTCTTGGTAAATAGCTGGTCAATATTTTTATTAATCTAAAAAAAACTTGCAAATAAAATTTTTTCTGATAAAATCATCCGATATTTAATAAAACGTTTTCTTATCCTTCATCCTTTATAATGCTAAACATAAAACATAAAAAGATTGTTAACGCTTTTTTACTTCTTCCTCTGCTTTTTTTTCTTTCCTGTGTATCTTCTGATGAGTCCTATGAAGGCCCACGAGGTTTTATTCAGGTTAAAGGTTCTGATACTATGGTTAATGCGGCTCAGAAACTTGCTGAGGATTTTATGAAAGACTACCCTTATGTGTTTGTTGCTGTTACTGGGGGAGGAAGCGGCGTGGGGATTGCTTCTTTGATTAACGGAACTTGTGATATTGCAGCTGCTTCAAGAAAGATGAAGAAGAAAGAAATAGAAATGGCAAGAAAAAGGGGGGTTGAGCCGAAAGAATTTGTGGTTGCCTATGATGGTGTAGCTGTGATTGTGAATAAGAATAACCACATAGATAACCTTACGATTAAGCAATTGCACGATATATTTACGGGGAAAATTACTAACTGGAAAGAATTAGGAGGTAAGGACGCAAAGATTGTCACTTTATCGCGCGAGGTAAGTTCGGGAACGCATATGTACTTTAAAGAAAAAGTAATTCGCAGGGAAGATAAAGATAGCAAAGAGGAATTTTCCCCTCAAACCCTTCTTCTTTCCTCTTCTCAAGCAATAGTAGAAGAAGTAGTAAGTAACGAAGATGCTATTGGATACCTTGGGATGGGATACGTATCAGAACGAGTGAAAGCAGTAAAGGTAGGTGAAGGGGATAGTTTTTATCCTCCTACTGTAGAGTATGTATCAAGTGGCAAGTATATACTTTCGAGGCCTCTTCAGATGTATACTAATGGAGCACCCAAAGGGGTTATAAAACTTTTTATTGACTATGTTTATTCCCCAAAAGGACAGAGTGCTTTTCAGGAAACAGGATTTGTGCCTATAAAGCAGGAAAATGCACCTGAGAAGAATTAAAGAATTTACTATTGAGTCATTAATACGTCTAAGCGGTTTTCTTATAATTGGATTTGTTATCTTAATTTTCCTCTTTCTTCTTAAAGATTCCCTTTCTCTTTTTAAGGAGTATTCTTTTAAGGATTTCTTTTTTGGTAAAAGCTGGCTGCCTATATCTGAACCTCCTCATTTTGGAATTGTTCCTCTTGTTATGGGCTCATTATATGTAACTTTTGTGGCAATACTTATTTGTGTTCCCACAGGGGTTGCTGCAGCAATGTTTATTGCTGAAGTTGCCCCTTCTTACCTTAAAACTTTTTTAAAATCACTTGTTGAGATTCTTGCATCTATCCCCAGTGTCGTCCTTGGGTTCATTGGGATTGTGTGGTTAGGGCCGTTCTTAAAGAATGTTTTGGGGATTTCCACAGGGATGTGTGGGTTTACAGGGAGCTTGCTTCTGGCATTTATGGCATTACCTACGATAATCAGTATTTCCGAAGATGCGATTGTAAGTGTTCCTCGTTCTTATAAAGAGGCCGCTTTTGGATTGGGAGCGACTCGCTGGCAGACTTTATGGCGGATAGTTTTGCCATCGGCGTCTTCTGGAATAATTGCAGCAATAATGTTAGGGATTGGACGTGTAATCGGTGAAACAATGGTGGTAATGATGGTCACAGGAAATTCTCCCATTATCCCTCATTCTATCCTGCAACCTTTGCGTACTCTAACTGCTACTGTAGCAGGAGAAATGGGAGAAACCGTCTCCGGAAGCCAACATTACTTTGCTCTTTTTGCGGTAGGGTTAGTCCTTTTTATTATTACCTTTATAATAAACTTTATTGCTGATTGGTCTTTACAGAGAGGTAGAAGATGAAGACTGCACGAGGAAGAGAAAGAATAGCTTTTGTAATTCTTGGAATAATAACCTTTTTGGTTATCCTTCCGATTTTTCTCACTATCTTCTATGTGGCAAAGCATAGTATAGGAGCTATAAGCTGGGAATTTATAAGCCAGTATCCTCGCAATGGCATGAAGGAAGGAGGGATTCTGCCTGCCATTATAGGAACCGTTTACCTTATTATTGGAACAATGATTTTTTCCCTTCCTATAGGAATTCTTTCTGCTGTTTACCTTGTGGAGTATGCAAAAGATAACTTTTTTACCCGTTTGATTAAATTATCTATTGTCAACCTTTCCGGTATTCCTTCTATTGTTTATGGTTTGTTTGGATTCGCTCTTTTTGTTATATTTATGCGTTTTGGCACTTCCATTCTTGCCGGCTCACTTACTTTAGCAATAATGAGTTTACCAGTAATTGTTACTGCAACCAAAGAAGCGCTGGAAGCAGTACCTTACTCCTTTAGGGAAATAAGCCTTTCTTTGGGGGCGACAAAGTGGCAGACAATTCGTTACTGCGTTCTCCCTTATGCTTTGCCTGGAATTCTTACAGGAACAGTTTTAAGTTTAAGTAGAGCTGCAGGTGAAACTGCACCTATACTTTTCACTGTCGCTGCATTTTATCTCCCGCGTCTTCCTCGCTCGATATTTGACCAAGTAATGGCTTTGCCCTATCATCTTTATGTTATATCGACACAGGTTCCCAATATGCCTCTTAAGATAAGTTTTGCTACAGCTTTCGTTCTTATTCTTTTGGTGTTTTTGATGAATCTTGTAAGTATAGTACTGCGAGCACATTTCCGCAAGAAAAAACAGTGGTGAATATGTCAGACGCTATTATTGAAACAAAAAAACTCTCGGCTTATTTTGATGGTCGCTGCGTATTAAAAGATTTGGAGATGAAAGTTTTTACCCATGAGATTTTAGGGATTATTGGGCCTGCCAACAGCGGCAAAACCACATTCTTAAGGGCATTGAACCGTCTTAATTACCTTAAGCCAAACTATTCCCAGAAGGGAGAAATTTATTTTTCAGGTAGAAATATTGAGCAAATAAGTGATAATGAATTACGTAAAAGAATTGGAATTATTTTTGCCTTGCCGCAAGTTTTGCCTATGAGTATTTACAATAATGTCGCTTACGGTCCAAGAGTCCATGGGGTACGAAAAAAAAGTACCCTTGATGAGCTTGTTGAAGTTTCTCTTAAAAGGGCTTATCTGTGGGATGAGGTAAAAGACCGTCTGAATTCACCAGCTCTTAAGTTATCCGGCGGGCAACAGCAACGTCTTTGTATTGCTCGAACCCTTGCTGTAGAGCCGGATATTATTCTTTATGATGAGCCATGCTCTGGCCTTGACCCTATCTCAACATCAAAAGTTGAAGAGGCAATGCAGGAATTAAAAAACCACTATACCCAGATTCTTGTTACCAACAACACTAAGCAAGCAGCACGGGTTTCCCAGAGGTGCGCTTTCTTTCTTATGGGCGAGTTAATAGAAATTAATGAGACGTCTAGATTGTTTACAGCGCCTCGTGATAGACGTACTGACGATTATATAAGAGGTAAATTCGGGTAATTATGGAGTTTAAACCAAAAATAAAAAGCGAAAACTTAACCCTTTATTATGGAGATTTTTGCGCTTTAAAAGATGTGAACATTTCTATTCCGGCAGAAGAAATAACTGCTATTATTGGTCCATCAGGGTGTGGCAAATCGACGCTTCTGCGTTGTTTTAACCGGATGAATGACCTTATTGACAATGTTAGGATAGAAGGGAAAGTAATTATCGATGGCCAGGATATATTAAGTGAAGATACTGACCTTATAAAGTTACGCAGGAATGTAGGTATGGTTTTCCAGCGTCCCAATGTTTTTGATGCATCTATTTATGATAATCTTAACTTTGGCATAAAAATACACCGCCTTATAAAAAATAGACATAAAGTTCAGGAAGTTATCCAGAAATCCTTAGAAGATGTTGGGCTATGGGATGAATTGAAAGACAGTCTCTACACAAAAAACGCTCGCACACTTACTTTAGAACAACAGCAACGGCTGTGTATTGCCAGAGTTATAATCTTGAAGCCGGATATTATACTTCTCGATGAACCATGTTCTGCTTTAGACCCTATTTCAACAGCAAAAATTGAGGAACTTCTGCAAACCTTAAAAAAAGATTACACAATTGTTATTGTAACCCATAATATGCAGCAGGCAGCCAGGATTTCTTATTGGTGTGGATTTATGCTTCTGGGTGAACTTATTGAGTTTGCAAAGACAAAGAAGATATTTACCAACCCACATGATGAGCGCACAGAGAGTTATATTACAGGAAGGTTTGGGTAATAATAAAAAAGGAGGCAATTATGGGACGCCATTTTGATGAGGAATTAACCGAACTTAAGAAGAAATTAACGCGCACTGCAAGTTTGGTGCGAGAGATGATTTCTACTTCCATTGATGCTTTAAAGGAAAGAAAAGAAGACCTCATGAAGTTTGTTTTAGAGTCGGAAGAGAAAGTAAATATGTTTCAGATTGAAATTGATGATGAAGCATTGAAACTTATTGCCCTACGTCAGCCGGCAGCAAGCGACTTACGGCTCATTATTTCTGTTATGAAGATGAACTCAGAACTGGAACGTATGGCTGATTTGGCAGTGAATATTGTAGAACGTTCAAAGGAGCTACTCAAAGAGCCACCGTTAAAGCCTTTGATTGATTTACCTCGCATGGCCGATATTGCCCAGGATATGTTAGATAATGTCCTTCAGGCATTTCTTAATAGAGATGCTGATGCAGCTCGTCAGGTGTGCCAAACCGATGATAGTGTGGATGACTTAAATGACCAGATTTTTCGGGAGCTCCTAACCTATATGCTCCAAGACCCAAAGAATATTAACCGAGCTATAAAACTTATTCTTGTAGCCCGTTACTTGGAGCGCATTGCCGATCATGCCACAAATATTGCCGAGGATGTTTACTATATCATAAAGGGAAAAGATATCCGCCATCATGTAGAGAACAACAAGTGTCTTTGATCTTTAAGGTAAGAGGCAATTTTTTTGTCTACAGGGGCTAAAGGAAACCTGTCTAGTTCTTCAAGTGTAATAAAACGGAAATCTGCGCATTCCTGTGCCGAAGGTGTTCCCTTTTTTATTCGGGAAAGAAAAAGGTGAACATTTATCTTAAGAGAGTCAAGAATGTCCTCAAATTTACCAAGGAATCTTATTGGTTCAATTTCTACGCCCAGCTCCTCTTTTATCTCTCTACGAATAGCCTCTTTTAATGTTTCTTTCTTTTCTACGCTTCCTCCTGGAAATTCCCATAAAAGAGGGAAAGTATCATTTTCTTTACGTTGGCATACACACACTTTCTTGTTATCCACAATAACAGCAGCAACAACTTTAACGGTTCTCATATTTAGCTTATAATTCTCCAAAGATATCTTTATCAAATATATTATCACGCCCAAGGATAAAATTAGGGTCAAAGTATGATTTAAGGCGTGCCATTTCCTTTATGTGTTTCTTGCCGTACATAATTTTTAAGTAGTCCTTTTTAATCTTGCCAATCCCGTGTTCTGCTGATACCGTTCCCCCTATTTTTACTGCATACTTTACAAATCGCTCAATGGCTTTTTTTCCTGTAAGATACTCTTTGTCGTTGCGGGGAAGGAAATTAAAATGTAGATGTCTCTCACCGATATGCCCGAAATTAACATAAGGAATGTCGAGCTTCTGGGCTTCTTCTTTATACAAATGGTACATCTTATAGAAGTTCTTAGCAGGTACAGCTATGTCAGTTGAGAGTTTTTTCTGGCTGTATTGACGAAGAAACTCGTTAATTTTCTCAGGGAGTTTGTGGCGGAATTCATAAATCCTCTTCCGTTCTAAAGGGTTGTCTCCCATCCACACTTGGTTTAAATCAGCACCGTTTTCTTCGAGGAGTTTTACCCATATATCCATAAGGTGTTCATAGGAATCCAAGTCGGTCTCCTGTTCGAAATATATCGCACAGCCTGTCTGAGGAATGTCATGATAGTCCTCTTTTAGAAATTTTAAGGAGTTGCTATCAAAAAACTCTATACTTGTAGGAGAAAGTTCTTTTTTTAGCTTGATTACTTCTTCTACAAACTTGAATCCATCAATTTCACTGGTAAAGAAAACAACACCATCAAAAACAACGGGACTCTTCTTTTGAACGGATATCTCCAAGCTTAAAATTACCCCTAGAGTCCCTTCACTTCCAATAAAAAGGTCAAGTAAATCCATATCGTCATGTATAAAATATCCTGCCTGTGTTTTAACTTGAGGCATTTTATATGTAGGCAGAAAAATTTCAAATTTTCTTTTCTCAAGGGAAAAAGAAAGCCTTCTTCTATTAGCCATGATTTTTCCTCTTTTTATATCCAGGATGCTACCGTCAGCAAGGGCTATTTCTAATCTTTGGATGTAATTTCTTATAGACCCGTAGCGAAAACCCCGCACGCCTGAAGCTCCTGTGGAAGTAGCTGCTCCTATGAAGGCAAGAGACTCAGTGGGTTGAGGTCGAAAAGTAAGGTCGAATTTGGCTAATTCCCCTTCAAGTAAATTAAGAGGTAGACCTGCTTCTACTCTTGCGAATTTTCTTTTGGTGTCAATGTTTTCAATCGTGTTGAGCTTCTCAAGAGAAAGAATTGTTCCTTCAAAAGGAACACACCCACCTGTCGTTCCTGTATGGGCAGCAGAACAGGTAATAGGTATTCCTTTCGCGTTGTGCTCCTTTAGGATTTCGCAGACTTCAAGCTTATCTTCAGGAATGTAAAGAGCATCGGCATTACCTTTAAGGTTAGAAGTATCTTCTAGATAGGAAAGAAATTCTGAGCGGTCAGTTTTAATTAGCATAGGATGTTAAATCTTAAACATCACTGCAAAGGAAAATGCTTTTTCGTCTAGAAAGTGCCCTTCAAGGTTAACCCAAGTATTATTTCTTACAGGAAGGTCTATGCCAACGATTATTCCCACCGAGTGGGTTAAATCTGACTTTATGCGGTTACGGTGATTATCCTGCCAGTTTATGTAATCGGTACGGGACCACTTTGTCCCCAGGTAAGGGGTAATTTTGCCCATCTCTTTAGATAAAAGTAAAGAAAACTGCCAGTCGTCAAGAACCCCTTTGTATTTTACTCCATTAATTTGGATATGTTTAGGGTGAATACTGATATGCTGAAATCCAAAAATGAGTTTTGTGGCATAGCGTGCATTTTTTATCAGTTGGACCCTAAACCCGTATCCACCCCCCATATAAGTAGGGTAATCTATTTCTGTTTTTTCTTTCGGGTGCTGTTTTATATAACCAGCGCCTCCTTTTAGATCAAGGCATAACCAGTCAAGAACGCCGTAACTTAAAAGGAAAAAATTCTGGACACTGCGCATTTTGCCATTTTCTTTTTCGAGGTTTCTTTTAAGGAGAGTGTAGTCCTGTATGCCGCAGAAAAATTTTCCTCTATCAGGCATGCGTGGTCCATAAGCAGGCGCCGCAAGAATGCATAAAGTAAAACTTAAATTTAAGATAAAACTGGTACCTATCTTCCAAATCTTCACTTTTACCTCCTTCGTATTCTATGAGTATTTATGTAAATATATTGTTTGGGTAGGAAAAGCAAATTCAATGCTACGCTTATTGAATTCCTCTTTTATCTTAAAATTAATCTCCTGTTGAATATCCATATACTTATTATAATCACTGCCAATGACATAATAAACAATTTCAAAAACCAGACTGAAGTCAGCATAGGAAAAGAAATGTGCACGGTCAAAAATGGTATCGGGAACATTTTTGATTATATCTTCAATCACTCTGGGTATTTCTTTTAGTTTTTCAAGAGGGGTATCATAAGTTACTCCGATACGGAAGAGAACCCGGCGTTTTTCCATGCGTTTGTAATTGCGTACCCGTGAATCTGTAAGGTCAGTATTGGAAAAAATAAGTTGCTCACCGCTTAGACTGCGTATGCGGGTTGTTTTTGCGCCAATATATTCGACTGTTCCTAGATAATCGTCAATAATAATAAAATCCCCTACTTCAAAAGGACGGTCAAATAGAATAGAGAAATAACTGAATAAATCTTTTAAGATTGCCTGGGCAGCAAGGCCAACCGCCACACCACCGATACCTAAGCCGGCAATTACAGTAGATATTTTAAATCCTAAGTTATCAAGAAAGAAGACAACAGCAAGCCCCCATACCAAGAACTTAATAACCTTTAATATGCCGTTCATGCTACGTTCCAAAGAGAGATTCTTCTTACGTTTCCTAAGGTAAACTTCAAAAGCGTAGGCTGTAAGGCTATTTATAAGACGTACAGTAAATATCGTTAGCAGCGCCATCCCTAAAACATCGATTAATTTCTTCAAAGAGGGGTTAAGAGTTAAATTATTTATGCTTATATAGAAAGCACCAAAATACATCATTGGTAGCGCCGTCTTCTGTATGAAGTTTATAATAAAATCATCGATTGTTGTTTTTGTCTTTTCTGCCCATTTCTTAAAGCGGCGAAGAATTACTCGGGTAAATATTTTAATTACTGTAGTTAATACTACGAACAATATTACAGACACCATATAAGAAAGTACAGTATTAGAAGCGTAAGTTTTACTTAACAGTTCATTCATTTTGCCACTCCTTTTTATATATATGTTTAAAACCCATTGTAATTAGTATAAAATAAAAGTAAAGTTTTTATTTATTCTCCTATAATTTTTACTAATACTCGTTTTTTTCTTCTTCCGTCAAATTCTCCATAGAATATCTGTTCCCAGGGGCCAAAGTCTAGCTTGCCGCCTGTTATTGCAATAACCACTTCTCTTCCCATTATTGTTCGTTTAAGATGTGCGTCAGCATTGTCCTCTCCATTGTTGTGTCTGTATTGGCTTACAGGTTCATGAGGAGCAAGTTTTTCAAGCCACTTATCAAAATCATAATGTAGCCCTTTTTCATCGTCATTTATAAATACGCTAGAAGTTATATGCATTGCATTTACAAGACACAATCCTTCTTTTACTCCGCTTTTCTCCACTAGTTTCTCAATCGTAGGTGTTATGTTAATATAGGCCCGGCGTGTTTTTGTATTAAATAAAAGATATTCAGTCAAAACCCTCATACTTAACTATAAATTGGCGATGAAATCTTTAATAGATGATATATATCTATCCCGAGAGTCGATAAAAGCTGTATTGTGCCCTCCTATTATATCCACAAATATTTTAGGTTGGGGCGAACTTTCATATAGTTTCCTTGCTAAATCATAAGGAACAATTTCATCATTTTTTGAATGAATGAATAGTTTCTTTACTTTAACTTTTTTTATTTTGCTTAAAGAATCGAAAATGTTGGAGAAGAAAAAAAGAGGCATAAAAGGATATATTCTTTTTGCCATGTCTTTGCCACTACTAAAAGCTCCTTCCAGTATTATACCTATAGTTTTATTTTTAGAAGCTAAATCTATAGCTACAGCTGTGCCCAGGGATTCTCCATAGATTATTATTTTATCGGGAGGCATATGTTTTTCTTGAATGAGATAGTTATAGAAAGCTTGTGCGTCGTTGTATACTTTTTTTTCTGAAGGGTGTCCTTCACTTTTACCGTATCCACGGTAGTCTACCAAGAATACATTTGTTTTACAATCAAGGAGCATCTTCAGTTTTTCTAGGCGGTGAGATATATTTCCGCCATTGCCGTGTAAGAATAATATGGTGTAGGTTGCATCTTTAGAGGGCACAAACCAGCCGTTTAATCTTACATTATCGCTTACTGTAACATATACATCTTCAAAAGGAATACCTATATCGTGAGGGTAAGATTCTATCTTTTTAGAAGGGAAAAACACACTTTTACTTTCTATATACTTTATATATAAAGCAAAGAGAATAATCCCAAAAACTGTAGATAGAAACATTTTTAACATCTCTATTGCATTCTTAAAGTAATTCCAAAAGGTTATTTATTCCAAAGTCTAAACCTGTTTCCCAAAAATTTCCCTCTATTTTTTTTGACCACACAACTTTCGCCTCTATAGTTACTGATTCTTTTAAGAAAGGAATAATCATGATAAGCTTAACTTTTTCTTTTACGGTAAAAGGGTAGTCAGAAAATGTACACACTCCTCGTGATGATAAGTTCTTTATTATCAATGGCTTATACAGATAGCCATTTACAATTAAGTTAGCACTACCATTTACAATAAACCTTTTGTACTCTCTTCTGTGGAGTCTTGGTTTATATGTTTCCCTCATGTTTTAAATTCCAATATATCATTTACCCTTATATCTTTTAAAGAAACTGTTCCTGCGGCTGTTTCAATAGTACAATAGGCACCTTTACAATAGACCATTCGCCAAGCGCCAAGACTTTCCACTATTCTTATAATTTTTCTGTTAATATCAAGAAATATTATATCAAGAGGGAATCTCATAAAACATGTATGTATGGAAGAAGTTTTATAGAATATTAGCGCTTCATCATTTGTCAATGTCTTTTTAAACATAAGTCCTCTTAGCTTCAAGAAAAAACTTTTTGCTTCATAAGCTTTACTGAATACTATTTTATTATTCCTTTTGTTTACAATGGTTACATTCATTCTTTAGACGCCAATATCCTTTTTATATTCTCCGGTATAGATTGTGATTTGAAATTGTTCCCTACGCATACCCATGTGGTTTTGGCAATCACCAGAGTTAAATTGTCCTTTTTTATTTCCTGAATAAATTTTAACGATGCCCGCCGTACATCTTCTGTATGAGTATATATCCTTATAATATCTTGATAACGAGCAGGCGCTTTATAAGTTACCTCGAGATTAGCAACAACAAAAAGAATCCCCTTATTAGAGAGTTCTTTTAAATTAATTCCTTTGTGGTAACAGAATTCTGTTCTTGCTTCTTCTAAGTGTTTTAAATAATTGGCATAGTAAACTACGCCTCCGCAGTCGGTATCATGATAATATATTCTCTTTTCTATATAAAATTCACTCATTTAACAATTGTGGTATTTGCTTTTACCAATCTTTTTTCGCAGATAGCTCTTAAGTTTATCATAATCAGAAGGAGATATTCTAATAAACTTTATGCCTATTAAGAAAGGGTATTTGCTTGGAGTGTTCTCTTTTAACCAGGCTACTTTACCTGTTGCAATAATGGGTTTAGCTGTTCTTTCTAAATTTATCCATAGTTCAAGAATAGTGTCTTTTTCTAAGCGTTGGTTGGTCGGTAAAGCAATCCCCCCTTCACTGATATTTTTACTTAAAGATGTGCCATGTCCTGCGGCGGGTTCTATAATCCTAAACCACACTTTTATAGTGTCATCTATTCTTATATATTCTCGTTTATCTTCCATCTAACTCTTGAGAAGTTTTTTGCGGTGGTCTTTTAGTAATTTATACTCAAGAGCATCTATAAGAGCGTTATAAGAAGCTTCTATAATATTTTCAGATACTCCAATGGTAGTCCAACTTTCTTTTTCGTCTTGCGACTCTATGAATACTCTTACTTTTGCTGCTGTTCCAGTTTTTTCATCTAATACCCTTACTTTAAAATCAGTGAGTCGCATCTCTTTAAGGTTAGGGTAAAATTTTTCTAGTGCTTTTCTTAAAGCGTTATCGAGAGCATTTACCGGCCCATCGCCTTCAGAAGCTGTATGTTCAAGGTTGCCAGAGATTCTTATTTTTACAGTAGCTTCTGATATAAGAACTCCGTCATTTCTTTTTTCTACAATTACACGAAAACCTTCTACATCAAACAGCTTTTTATATCGTTTGAACTCTTTTTCCAGTATAAGTTTAAAAGAAGCATCAGCAACTTCAAATTGGTATCCTTCTTTTTCTAATTGTTGCAATGTAGTATGGATTCTTTTTGCTTGGGATGATTTTTTATCCAGAAAGAACTGCAGTTCTTTAGCTTTTGCTACAAGAGATGATTTTCCTGCCAATTCCGAAATGAGAAATCTACGCTTATTTCCTACAAGCTCAGGATTTATATGTTCGTAACTTTGGGGATTTTTTAAGACAGCATCAATATGAATTCCTCCTTTATGGGCAAAAGCACTTTTCCCTACAAAAGGATGGTTATCTCTATGAGCCATATTGCTTATTTCACTTATAAGATGAGACAGTTCGGTTAGGTTTCTTAACTGTTCAGAGGGGATAATCTTATGTCCCATTTTCAGTTGGAGTATTCCTATTATAGGGATAAGGTCTGCATTTCCACATCGTTCCCCATATCCATTAATTGTCCCTTGAATCTGAATACACCCATCTTCTACAGAGATAATGGAATTTATAACACCTAATCCTAAATCATTGTGGCAATGGATGCCGAAGAGCTCTAAGTTGAGCTCTTTTTTGACCGCATTTATAATTGTTTTTATTTCCCAAGGCAGAGTTCCCCCATTAGTATCACAGAATACAATTAGTTCACAACCTCCGTCTATAGCCGCCTGTAGAGTGTTTAATGCATATTTTTTATTGTTTTTGTAGCCATCAAAGAAATGTTCAGCATCATAAAACACACGTCGGTTGTGTTTTTTTAAAAATCTTACGCTATCGTGTATAATGCGAAGGTTATCCTCTGGAGTTATTTTTAGGACTTCTTTTACATGTAGATCCCATGTTTTCCCAAATATAGTCACATACTCTGTTTCTGCTTTAAGAAGTGCACGAAGGTTTTTGTCGCGGTAAGGAGGGCTTGCAGGATGAGCAGTTGAGCCGAAAGGAACAAGGTTAGAATTCTTTAGAGAATTTTTTTTAAAATATTCAAATAGTTCCTTGTCTTTTGGGTTAGAATATGGCCATCCTCCTTCAATGAAATGTATTCCAAAATGGTCAAGTTTTTTTGCAATATTAATTTTATCCTGTAAAGAATAAGAGATACCTTCGGTTTGCGACCCATCTCTTAAGGTAGTGTCGTATATAAATACTTTTCTCATAATCCTTCTCCTTTTAGATAGCCTTCATCAATTAGCCGGTTACGATATAACTTCTCTAGGGATTCTTGCATTGATTGCATACCTATTCCTTTTCCCATCTGAATCATAGAGGGGATTTGTTTCCAGTCCCCTTCTCTTATTATTCTTCTTACTGCCGGAGTTACTATTAGTATTTCCGACGCCAATACAAGCCCTTTATTGTCTATTCGAGGGATGAGTTCTTGGGCAATAACACCCCTTAGTATAAGAGAAAGCCTTTTAAGAATATGTCTTTGCATATCCGCAGGGAAAAAAGATGTTACCCTGTCCAGGGCCTGAGATACATTTCCTGCATGGATAGATGTTAGAACCAATGCTCCTGTTTCAGCTGCAGTAATAGCGGTTTCCATAGTTTCCATATCGAGGATTTCTCCAATTACAAGAACATCGGGGTTCTGACGAAGGGCATTCTTAGCAGCGTTGTAAAAAGACAAGGTGTCTCTCCCGATTTCTCTTTGCTTGATAAAGGCCTTATTGTTTACATGTATATATTCTATAGGATCTTCGACACAAACTATTATTGCGTCTCTTTTGTTATTAATATATTCTACCATAGCTGCCAGTGTTGTGGTTTTACCTGAACCTGTTCTTCCCGAGATGAGTATAAGCCCTTTGTCATTATCGAGTAATGATTCAACAGTATTGGGCAGCCCTAATTGTAGAGGGGACCGTATATTAGCAGGGATGATTCTGAAAACCCCTTCTGTTTTTCCTCTCTGAACGTGTAGGTTTACTCTAAATCTTATGCCTTTCTGGGATGTAAAAATAAAATTTACCTCTTTTGTGGTGATAAATTTTTTATACCTGTCCTCGTCAAGCATACTTAGCAGTAAACATTTTAAGGTGTATTCGTCAAAAGGAACGCCCTCTTCTACTACTAATTTTCCTACTTTTTTTACAACAGGAGGATAGTCTACAATAAAGTGGATATCCATGACATTTTCGGTTATATTGACTTTCTCTAACACCTTATTGATATCAATCCTTTCTAAGAATGAATATATCTTCTTAGCATCCTCTTCTTTTATATCCTTTATCTTTGCCCCTATTAAGTAATTCATTTTTTCTTCTTCAGACAGCGTTATTCTAACCACTTCTCCCATAAAGACAACATAGTCGTCATTTGAGATGAACATTTTAATCCTCAAGCTGGAATTTATATTTATTTTCTCCTGAGAATAGAAACTTAAGCCCTCCTGACTTATGTCTTTTAAGGGTACGGCTATAGGAATATCAAATGTTCCTCCTGGTAGCGCTTTTTCGTATTGTATAGATAACCTTAAATGAGTTCTTGCATTCTTCCTTTTTTCTTTCGCTTCTTTGTGTTTATTTTCTTCTAACATTATTCTTCTTCCTCCTTTTTTTATTGCCAAGGTTAAAGGTTTTGTGTAAAGCTTTTACTGCTTTTTTACCCATTTTCTTTTTTATTACACACGATATACTTATTTCAGAAGTGGAAATCATCTCAATGTTTATCTTATTTTCTGCTAAAGCCTTGAAACATTTTGCTGCTACTCCAAAGTGCGTTTTCATTCCTACTCCGACGATGGATACTTTGGCAATATTTTCATCCGCTAAGACATCTTTTGCACCAATGTTTTTAGCTATTATGTTGGATATTTTTATTGCCTTCTGTAGAGAGGATTTGGGCACAGTAAAAGAAATATCTGTTATCCGCTCGTGGCTTACATTTTGAACAATCATATCTACATTAATTCCTCCTGAAGAGAGCCTTGTGAATATGCGTGCAGCTACGCCTGGTTTATCCGGAACATTGCAAATGGTAATTTTCGCTTCATTTTCTAATAGAGTGACTCCTCTTACAATGGGTTCTTCTATATAGGGTGTTTTCTTCATAATAACTGTTCCCTCCTTTTTTGTAAAGCTACTTCTTACATGTAGTGGTATATTGAATTTCTTTGCTACTTCTACTGCCCGGGTTTGCATTACCTGCGCACCACGCGAGGCAAGCTCAAGCATTTCATCAAACGTTATATATTTTATCATTTTTGCTTGAGGTACTATTCTGGGGTCTGCTGTATAGACGCCTTTTACATCGGTGTATATTTCACAGCGCCCTGCTCCTACAGCTACAGCTAATGCTACAGCACTTAAATCCGACCCTCCTCTTCCCAAGGTAGTTATTTCTAAGGCTGTACTTATTCCTTGGAATCCTGCTATGATAATGACTTTTCCCTTTTTTAGTTCTCTTTTTATACGGGCGGTCTCAATCTTCAGGATTTTTGCCTTTGTGTGATAGGTATCGGTAATTATTCCTACTTGAGGTCCTGTAAATGAAATTGCTTCTATTCCTTTTTTGTGCAAAGCCATAGCAAGAAGAGCCCCTGAAACTTGTTCGCCTGTAGAAATCAGCATATCCATTTCCCGTTCTGATGGGTGAGGGTTTATGCGCTTCGCTAATTTAATTAAGTTATCTGTAGTGTCGCCCATTGCGGAGACAACGACAAGAACACGGTAGTTTTTATGGACATACTCGGCGATGCGGGAAGCTACCTTGTTGATCTTATCGATATCCGCAACAGATGTACCTCCAAATTTGAGGACGTAAACTTTATTTTTCATCTTTAAAAAGTTTTTTTCTAAATAGATTTATTACCTCAGCGGATATAAATAAAGCAAGAATTATAAGGACTATAGAGATAAAAAGAAGCAAATACTGGGCTTCTTTTAAATAGTTTAAGCTTTGGATGCAAAGAGCACACACAGTAGTAGTTAACATAAAGATTGCAGCAAAAAGAGTAAGTATAAATGGTTTGCTTTTAGCAAGGAGCCAAGAGGTGATTACAAATAAAGCCAGCGCAGCAACAAGTTGGTTAGAAGCGCCAAAAGTTGGCCATATAGTACGCCATTTACCTCCCCAAGAAAGGTATCCGGCCAGTATTATTATACAGGCGGTGGAAATTAAACGACTTTTTATTTTTGTTATCTCTTCAAAGATATAACGCGTAATACGCGTGGCTGTATCAAGGGTAGTAAGGATAAAAGCATTTAGAATAATTACACCTGCTATGGGCCCCAGATTTTTTAGGATAGGTTTTGTGACTTCTCCAAAACCTTTGCTAAAGGCAACTATAGGGCCGGAAGTCTTCATAATCTCTCTAAAGGTAGAGAAACTTTCTATTCCTGCGCTTACACACAGAAGGGCAAGAAACGCCAGGATTCCTTCAAATATCATCGCTCCGTAACCTATGCGTTTTGCAAATTTCTGGTTGGGAAGCTGTTTTGAGGTAGTTCCTGAGGCAATAAGACAGTGAAACCCTGATATTGCGCCACAGGCTACTGTTACAAAAAGCATAGGCCATAAGGGAGAGGGATTTGTTTTAGAGAAATGCAGCAAAGGGGCATTGATTCTTGGATGTGAAATGATTATGCCTAAGAACCCCACGGCTATTCCAAAAAACAGTAAATATGCACTGAGGTAGTCACGCGGTTGTAGAAGGATATTTACTGGGGTAATAGAAGCAATAAAAGCATACACCAAAAGAACAATGAGCCAGAAATTAAGAGAGCTTTTTCCAAAATTAAAAGGGAAAAGATATCCTACAATAATTAAAGTTACAAGAAGAGCTAATCCAATAATTGTAGCAACAACTTGATTGGCTTTTAATTTATAAATAAGAACTCCTACAAGTATTGCTACAGGTATAAGTCCTAATGAAGGTATAACAACCCTGGTATCAGTTATTAAAGTCTTTGCGCATAGATAGGCAAATACAGCAACTACTAAGATTAAGGCAAAGAAGACAAATACAGAGAAAATATACTTTGCTCGCACGGATATTACTTCTCCTGCAATCTCTGCAATAGAGCATCCTTTGTTCTTTACTGATATTGCAAGGCTAGAGAAATCATGTAGTCCGCCAAAAATAATACTTCCTAAAATTATCCATAGTAGAGTTGGGCCCCATCCCCATATGCTTACAGCAATTACTGGTCCTACAATGGGAGCAGCCCCTGCAATGCTTGAGAAATGGTGCCCAAAAAGGATAAGCCAGTTTTTGGCAGGAACAAAGTCTACTCCATCATATTGAGTAAATGCAGGAGTCTTTTCTTCTGGGTTTATATCAAGGCGTTTCTGAATAAAACGTGCATAGAAAAAATACCCTAAGAAAAAGCATCCGAATCCTATTATGGTTATAACTACTGAATTCATTGTATTTACGAGGTTTCTTTTAAAAAGTATTTAAGTAGGGCTGGTCCACTATCAAAATATAGATTGCTATTTTGGGCTTCTAATTCTGAATAGGTAGTTATTGCGTCTTTTTCTATTCCCTCGCCTGATATTAGAAAAGGAACAGGTTCTTGAGTATGTGTTCTTTTTGATACAGGTGTGGGATGGTCAGGCGTAATAAGTATCCGAAAGTGCCTATCTTTTAGGCCTTCTAGTATAGGACCAACCACCATTCTGTCTATTCTCTCTATGCATGTTATTTTCATTCGCAGGTCGTTATTGTGGCCGGCTTCGTCAGGAGCTTCGATATGAACAAAGACAAAATCCACTTTTTCTAATGCTTTAAGGGCGGCTTTTGCTTTTCCTAAGTAGTTTGTGTCATAGTAACCAGTAGCTCCTTCAACTTCAATCACTTCAAGATTTATGGTTTTACCAATTCCTTTAATGAGGTCTACCGCTGATATAACGGCCCCTTTTAGGTTGAATTTTTCATGAAAACTTTCCATTGTTGGCTTTCTGCCAGCTCCCCATAGCCATATCATATTGGCAGGATTTTCTTTTAAGTCAATTCTCACTTTATTAATTTCATGATTCTGAAGAAGTTCCTTTGACTTGTTCATCAGCTCAATAATAATGTCTCTGTTAGCTCCTTTGGGAAAATGTTTGTTTATGTTTTTGCCCATAATGTCATGAGGCGCAAAATACTTAAGTTTATCCAAGCCAAGTTTTGCTCCTTCTCTATATACCATAAGGTTACGGTAGCTTTTTCCTTTGTAAAACTTTATCTGGGGGGTTGAAAGTTGTTTATTTAGAAATTCGATGATAATCTCGGATTCCTTGTCGGTAATATGCCCCGCGCTGTAGTCGAATAGGATATCATCAGTCTGTGTTATTAGATTGCACCTGAAGGCCACATCTTCTTCAGATAAATCTATTCCTAAATTTGCTGCTTCCAGAGGCCCTCTTCCTGTGTAGTATTTTTCTGGTTCATAGCCTAAAAGGGAAAGATTAGCTATGTCGCTGGA
>CAYVYZ010000023.1:0-22290 GCA_964455875.1 uncultured Planctomycetia bacterium
TGCGCCCGGCAGGAGTCGAACCCGCAACCTCTTGGTCCGTAGCCAAGCGCTCTATCCAGTTGAGCTACGGGCGCTAAATGGCTTATAGCATATAACATATGATTTAATAGCTCGAACAAAAGAGAAAATGATTTTATCACTCACAAAGAGAGATATCAAGAAGAATAATCCTGATTTTAAGAAAAGAAAAGGGAAACTGTTATTGTTTAAGAAACTTCTCCCTCTAATTCCAAGGAATTGCTATTGGAATACTGTTTAGCAACATCCTCTTCCTGAGAAATCACCTCTGCTACGCCAAAATACACATTAGGCTCGTTAGGATTAAGGGTTACCTGTCTTAACAGAGCCATAGCAATAACATCGGCTGAGAGATATTCCTTAGAATTACTGAATATCCGAAAAACTTTTTCTACCACAGCAGTTCCTCCCCCCTAAAAACTAACAACCTACTCTTAATTATAAACCTCCCCGTGAAGAAATCCGATTATAACATTTTTATATCTGGCGGTCAATAAAAAATTAAAGGCACTCAACAATCAAAAAAGTAACCTGTCCTCTTTGGCTAAAGCTACCTTCTTATCGCCCAATACATCTCCACATTCCCTGCATACATATTCATAAAGATACCCGTCAGGAAGAACTAAAAGTAACCTTTCTAAGACAGGCATCGAAGCCTTACAGTTATTACAATAAAGATGGGTGGCAATTAAATCCTTGTACTGAGAATGAGATTCATACATAATATTTGCTATTTCTGTAAAAAAGGAAGGATAACTATTTTACTGACTCTCTTATCTTCTTAAATTCTAAGTGGTTCTCTTCAAAAACCTTCCATATGCGAGGATCAAACCTTTCCTTTTCCTTCTTCATCACCTCAAATGCCTCTTCGTGAGTTAAGGCTTTTCTATAAGAACGGTCTGAAGTTAAAGCGTCATATATATCAGCAAGAGAGACAATCCTTGCAGAAAGCGGAATTTCCTCTCCCTTTAACCCTTCTGGATAACCTTTACCGTCCCAGCGTTCGTGATGATAGAGAATCACACTTTCTACTAGTTTAAGATATTGATTGCTTCCTTTGTCTTTTAAAAGAGGCGTCAACATCTCAACTCCCAAAAGGGGATGCTGCTGAATTATCTTCCACTCAGCCTCTGTCAATTCATAGGGCTTAAGAAGAATCTCATTGGGGGTACGCCACTTTCCTACATCATGAAGCATACTGGCATAGCTTACATCGTTAATATACTTATCGTCAATATAATCCTTAAAGTAATCAATTTCTCTTAACTTCTGGGCAATGAAACGGGTATAAGACGCTATCCTATGAATGTGCCCTGCTGTCTCTACATTACCAACCTCTTCTGCTCTCAACGCAAATACCTCCATTATCCCTTTGTACAACGCCTCTCTCTTTTTCTCTGCTTCTTTAACTGTTGTTATATCAATAAAAGAAGCCATAACCCAGAAGGTATCTTCATTTTTTACATTTAAAAGAGAAAACAAGGACTGAACATATAAAGTATCGCGATTCTTCTTCTTTGCTGCCAGCTCTCCTAACCAGCTCTTTTTGTTCTTAAGCGCTTTCATAATCTTCTCGCAATCATCAATATTTTCTAATAACTCTTCTAAACGACGTCCAACAATCTCATTCTCACTCTCATATCCCCACATTCTAACCATAGAAGGATTAACATAAGTTATGTGGCAATTCGAATCAAGCATGCACACGCCATTAAGAGAAGACTTAATTGCCATATCTTTCAGAAAAGACTCTCTATCTTTTGTAATCTCATTGATATGAATATGTTTCTCTAAAGCATCCTTAATGGATTTATTTAAAACCGCAGGGCTAAGGTGCCCCTTAACAAGGTAATCGCTGGCACCGGCCTTCATCATTGCTACTGCTACCTCTTCATTGCCGCTTCCTGTAACAATTATTACAGGAACATTAACGCCTCTTGCACGAATGTGCTGTAGAATCTCTAAACCAGTAATAGAGCTGTGTACACGATAATCAAGAAAAATAATATCTATATTGGGGTTGCTGTCTAAGAACACAAGAGATTCTTCTAAAGATACTGTGTGATGGATATTGAGGATGAAATCATCTAATTTTTTGCCGTAATACTCTAATACGGCTACAGAGAAAGGGTCATCCTCTATAGCCATTACTTTTAAAACTTTTTTGTCGCTCATTTTAATCTCTTAGGTTATATTATACAAAAAACGAAATGTAAATCAACCTAAACGAAAAGAAAGATTTGTATGCATTCCCTCTCGAAATCATAACACCAAACACACTTAAAAACATTCAAAAACATACTAAACTGTACACTGTTTTGTGCTGTTTCCCTGTTGTAGATTAGTTTTTGATAAATTTATAATACGGAGGGGGAGGGATTTGAACCCCCGGTCCCTTGCGGGACAACGGTTTTCAAGACCGCCGCAATCAACCGGACTCTGCCACCCCTCCAACTTCTCCTTAAAATTAATGGGGTAAAAGCTGCAGAATAATATTTCTTATTAAAGAAAAACCTTCTTTTATCCCGCCTACCAAGGCTTCTTTGAGAGGAAATTTAAAACCCAAGATAATATACACACCTAAAACAACAAGGCAGAACAAATAAACAAGCGACAAGACAAAGATATAATTTATGAACCCAGAGAAAGTAGTACTTTTAAGCTGGCCAGCTACAAAAATAATGTGCAATGAGAACGCAGCACTTCCCAAAAACAAAAATATTTGTCTGTTAAAAGAAAAATCAAATATTTTGGGAAGAAAAAAATATCCTAAAAGTAATGCCACAAGGAAAGCAGGAACTACAAGGGTTAAAAATGTATGTCTGAAGAAAAAATTCTGCACTTTCTCATAAACACTGTTTAAATCAGCAACAAAGGTATAAAAAATAAAAGGAGAAACTAACCCCATAAACAAAACCCCCACTCTAATCTCTTCGCTTGCCTTAAGAGTCTTTATAAAACTACGGCTTACCGCATATATTAAACAGAATAGGAGCAGGAATAAGAAGAAATTTATAAAAGCAATAATATAGTTACTTCTTAATTCTCTCTTCTCCATGAAAGTACGGTTTCAATACATGAGGAATCTCTACTGAACCATCTTTATTCTGATAATTTTCTAATATTGCAACTATAAGCCGTGCCAGCGCTACTCCTGAACCATTTAAGGTATGAACAAACCTCAACTTTTTTGTTTCTTTGTCCCTGTATCTTATATTACCTCGTCTTGCCTGAAAATCTTCAAAATTAGAACAACTAGAAACTTCAAGCCACTTTTTAACGCCGGGAGCATAAATTTCTATATCATAACATTTAGAAGCAGCAAAACTTAAATCTCCTGAGGCTAAAATCACAACCCTATAAGGTAACCCTAAAAGCTCCATTATACGACAGGCATCTTGCAATAAAGACTCCAATTCCTCGTAAGAATTCTGTGGTTTCGTAAATTTAACTAACTCCACCTTATCAAACTGGTGCACCCTTATAAGTCCTTTTGTATCCTTTCCGTAAGAGCCAGCTTCCCTTCTAAAACAGGCGCTATAACCCACGTAATAAATAGGCAAATCATCCTCCTCAATCACCTCATTCTGATGAATGTTGGTTAAAGGCACTTCCGCGGTAGGAATAAGAAAATAATCCTCATCACGAAGACGATACATATCCTCTTCTAATTTAGGCAGCTGGCCTGTTGAAGTCATAGAAATTCTGTTAGCAAGGTAAGGAGGAAACACTTCTATATATTTATGTTCGGTAGTGTGTATATCAAGCATAAAATTTACTAAAGCTCGCACAAGGCGAGCTCCTTTGCCCTTAAAAAGAGAAAAATTAGCTCCGCATATTTTAGAAGCCCTCTTAAAATCTATAATATCTAAATGTTCTGAAATCTCTATATGGGTAAGAGGGTTGAAGTCAAATTCTTTAATTTTACCCCATTCCTTTACAATCTTATTACAAGAAGCGTCTCCTCGAGGGACTGAGGGATGAGGAATATTAGGAATATTAAGAAGTGCGTTATTAAATTTGTTCTTTATATTCCTAAAATCGGCCTCTATCTTGTCCAATGCCTTAGAAACCTTCTTCATTTCTTCTATTTTTGAAGAAGGGTCTAACTTCTCTTTTAAAATATTCTTTATCTGATTATTAGCAATATTCTTTTTACTTCTCAACTCATCTATTTTTTGAATCATCTCTCTTCTTTTTTCGTCTAAAGATAAAAACTCTTCGATATCAAAAGAAACCCCTTTTGCCTCTAACGCTTCTTTCACTAAAGGAATGTTCTCTCTAATAAACTTAATATCCAACATAATTATATCCAGAAAGTCTGGTATGAAGAAAGAAGGCTAAAGACTATAACTAATCTTCGCTATAAAGCGCCATCTTCTCAAAAGCATTACTTCTTATCATCTTAAGGAAAACCTCTACAATCTCTTTATCCCATTGAGTGCCTGCCCCTGCTTCAAATATAGCTATAATTCTTTCTTTAGGGAGGCGCGGCCGATAAGGCCTATCTGTAGCCATAGCATCAAAACAATCTACCACAGATATTATTCTTGACTCTAAAGGTATTTTCTCTGCTTTTAGTCCATCAGGATACCCTTTACCATCGTAGCGTTCATGGTGATGACGAATTATCCCTAACACAGGTTGTAAGGAAGGTAAAGAAGAACATATCTTCTCGCTTATAACAGGGTGCATCTTTATCTGTTCGTATTCCTCTTTACTTAATGCGCCCGGCTTGTTAAGAATATTCTCAGGCACTCCAATTTTTCCTATATCGTGAAGCTTCGCTGCTTTTTCAATAAGTCTTACCTTGTCAGGCGATAAAGAAAGATTTTGGGCTAACATTTTAGACATCTTAGTTACTCGCTCACTATGCCCTTTTGTATAAGCATCTTTAGAATCAATAATCTTGACCAAACCATAAAAAACATCCTCTATTCTTTCTATCTCTTCCCTTAAGGACTTAATAGCACTTAAGGAGTTAGCTGCTGCTATAACTTCGTCATTATCCACGGGAAGACGCAATATACAATCAACCCCTAATGAAATAGCCTTTGATTTAGTCTCGCTGTCTTCGGTCTTAATAAGTATAACTACTGGGACAAAGGAACCTGATAATTCCTGTCTAAAACTTTTTAAAAAATCTATTACATTTATGTCTCCTGAAGAATCAACTATAACTACATCTACCCTTGCTTCTTCTGCTTTTCTTATAGCTTCCTCTATGTTAAACGCAGAGAAAACAAGAAAACCACTCTTAGCAAGTAATTCATCAAGGAATTTGATGTTTTCAACATTAGTATTTACAATCAGTATTTTAGAACTCTGGGACATTTTGCCTCCATATTATAGAACCAAATCATTATCAACAATTTAGAATACCATTTATATAAAATTTATGCAAGAATTTTCTAAATTCTAAAGTCATCTAAAAGACTTATTAATCAACCTACGAAAATGACATAACAATGAAAATAATTCCCATAAATAATAGATAGAAAAAAGCCAAATTCCTTAAATAAACATTGAAATTCGACCACAAACTATTTATTTTTTTAAAACCTAAATACAGAACAAAAATCAATATTACAACAGGCAAGATAGAAAATACGGAAAAAAGCAACATAGCTATAATGCGAGAGAAAACTGTTGCTGAATAACTGTTTAAATACACTAAAAAACCTGTAGCCTCCATACCACAGGGAAAACCAAGGACAAAACCCCATACTCCATATAGCCATAACATATTCTTAATCTTTACCTCTCTTAAGAAGGGCGCACGCCCTCTAAAATAAATGCGTCTCAACACAATAAAAGAAAATACAATCATTATCAGACCATTTATAATTAGAAAATAACGGGGGTAAATAATTTTTTTTACAAAAGCAAAACTTAAGCTTATACTTAAAGAATAAAGAAAAACTGACAACAAACGCATCATGTTGAAGATAAAAACCGGCAACATAGTTTTTTTAGGATGATTATGACAAGATGACAGAGACATAGTTAAAGGCAAAAGGCACGCCGGACACCCCATAAGCCCAAACAACACTCCCAAAAACACTGCGCTAATCATAAAATAGGACATAAAATTATGTGGCGCGGAGAAAAAAGAGGGCATAAAGAAATTAACCTGGAAATAAACCAATGCTAAAGATAGTGTTAAAGGGTGCAAAAAATACCTAATTTTTCTCATCAAGACTTATTTTTACTAATGCCTCTGTATTATATAAAAGCTTATTGATAACATCTTTTTTCGGCCCTATCTTCTTATTCTTAAAATACGCCCTTATAAAGTCAGCTTCAGAAATACCTTTAAAACTCATACCCTCCATACCCAGCCCCAAAAATAAAACATCTTCTAAAGAGTAAGTTTTTGTAAAATTGATTATATCGTTTAATGGTACCCATTTATCTCTTGATTTAATGAAGATTTTAACGCTGCCTTTCTGCCAGTAGGGAAAATTCAACCTCAACAACAGGTCTGTAAATTCTCTTAAATTGTAGTGCGTAACAATAAGGGAATGGGAAGAAAGAATTTGGGAAAATACGACTTTATTCCAATAAGGATAATTTCTAATAAAATCTGCATAATCAAAAGCAACTAAGTTTAAGAAACCATCCTCAGGTATATGCAACCTTCCTTTTAAGTAAATTGTTCCATCGTTAAATGTAATCCTCGGGTAATAATTATTCGAATAGAGAACATTGAATATTTTTGTGCCAAAATAAACAGCTAAGCATAAAGACAAAAAAATCTCTATAGAATAATAAAATCTTCTTAAATTTATTATTTTGATCATCTGGATAAGAAAAATTTATCCAGGACTTGTGGATAAATAGCTGAATTTGAAGCTATATAACCAACTGTTTTTGGGGTGGGCGAATTTCCTTTAAGGTCGCTGAACACACCTCCTGCTTCTTTTATTAACGCTACGCCAGCAGCAAAATCCCATGGACGGTCGTGAAACTCAATGGCAAAATCAAGTTTGCCTTCGGCAATATAACTAAGGATACGGGCGGAAGAGCCGAACATCCGTATGTTAAAAACTTCTCTGGCAACATTTTCTAATACAGGAAGCATCTTACCGGGAGCGTATCGGATACTGGAGTCAAAAGAAACAGAACATTCTCTTAAAGTGTCCGTATTTGAAACAGAAATTCTTTTATTGTTTTTATAAGAACCATTGCCCTCCTCTCCTACATACATCTCGTCATTACTGGGCATATATACAACACCAATAACAAACTTTCCCTTGTGCACTATGCCAATACAGACTCCAAAGATATCAATATTGCGAATAAAATTGTGGGTCCCATCCAAAGGGTCAATTATCCACAACCACTCATTATCCAGATTAGTCTTTTCTTTTTCCTCGCCTAAGATGCCGCAGGAAGGATATTTACTCTTTATTCTGTCAACAATTATCTCCTCAGCTTCTCTATCTAATTCGGTAGCCAAATTCCTGTCTCCTTTAGACTCTATTTCTTTGACTTTGCCAAAATTATCTAAAAGAAATTTACCTGCGGCTCTTGCTGCCTCTACTGCTAAAGTAACCATTAATTATCCTCTTCTTAGAATAGAAACTCCTTCTCTCAATATAGTATTTTAATATTATACAATAAAATAAATGTCTACAAAGGATTTTTTAGATCCTCCTTAGCAATGCGAAAATATGTATTGGAAATATTTAAAAGGGACTATATAATTTTACAGGAAGAATTATGGCAAGAAAGAAATTTTTATTTATAAGAAACGATGATGTGTATGCCTATGATGATAATTTTGTCAACTTATTTACGTTTTTTACCGAAAACTCAATACCTGTTGTATACGGAGTGGTACCCAAACTGATAGAAAAAAAATTGATACACTTTCTGAACAAGAAAAAAAGAGAAAACCCAGACCTATTTGACATCGTCCAACACGGCTTCTGTCATGCAAACCACAGTAAGAATCCAACAAGTAAATATGAATTTGGAACTTCCAGAAGCTACAAGCAACAAAAAGATGATATCCTTAGAGGATACACACTAATGAAAAAAATATTTAAGAGCAATTTTACCCCTGCCTTTATTCCTCCATATCATGGGTACGACTTCAAAACTCTGAAGGTAATCAATGAGTTAAAAATTCCTATCTTCTCAGCAGGATACAAAACTATGTTTAAAGATAAAACTTTTTTAGATTTACCCGCTCAAGTGAGCACAAACAAATACAACAACAAAGGTAAACCGCTGTTCTCAAGTTTAGATGAAATTATACGAAATTTTGTAATAGCGAAAAACAGATATTTAATTACAGGAATACTTATCCATCCTAACATCTTAAATTACAAAAGTTTTAAAATATTGGAAGATTTTTTTAAAATATTAAACAAACTAAGAAATAGAAATACTATCGAGATTGTAACATTTTCACAAATATTAAAATACAAGAGACTATGACAAAAAGAATATTACTTTACTATACCCACAAAGAAGACCTTGGCCACTCCATACGAATATTGAATGTAATACAGTTCTTAAAAAAAAGATACAAAAACCAAGTAGAAATATTTGTGTTCCAAGGAGGAAAAATACAAAGTTTCCTGAAAATCCCCCCAGACGTACATTGGTTTAATTTACCTCACTCATTTTACTCCAGAGCCCATTTCAGAAATACAACTGAAATACCTCCTCCATCTATAATAGCAGCTCGTATAAAATATATGACATCAAAAATTAAGAAAGTTAAGCCTCATGTTTTTATAAATGATTTTTTTCCATTTGGTAGGCTTGAATGCAAATATGAACTGTTGCCCGTGATAAAGGAACTAAAGCATAGAAAAACTAAAATATATGCAAGTATTGCCTATCCCTATTTTATTAGTAACCCTAGCACTTTTCTCCCTTTTTGTAATCTCTATGATAATATTTTCATTCATACACCTGAAAACATAGACCCAAAATACTTTTATAGACTTATAGAAAGAGAAGGGCACTCATCAAAACAGAGCTACCATTATGTGTTTAATGAAAGATTGAGAGAAAAGATAATCTACACTGGCTATATCGCTCCTTTTAATATAGAAAAAACTAACAGGAACCTCATCCGTAGAAAATTCAATGCGCAAAATAAAATCCTAGTGGTAGTAAGTCGGGGAGGAGGTGCTTTCTATCCAAAGATAATAACTCATTCTATATTAGCAAAGAAATACTTAGACAATAAATATGTTCTGTTAGTACTCGCTGGACCTTCCACCTCAAAAGAAGAAATGAAGTTGTTTAAAAAATGCTTTAGAGAAGTAAAATATAAAGGAGTGTATCTGAAAAAATATACGAATGATTTCTATAAGATATTACAAGCAGCAGATATATCTGTGTCTACTTCCGGTTATAATACTTCTATAGAATTGCTATACCTTCAGAAAAAATCTATACTGATACCATTTATAGGATACAACAAAAGGTCTATACATATTGAACAATTGTGCCATGCACAAATATTGAGAGACAAAATAAACAGCGTTATTCTTGACTATAACAAATTATCCCCGCAGCTGATAAGCCTAACATTGCAAAAAAAACATAAGAAAAATAACGGTAATAACCGCATAGAAAAAAGCTGGTTTGAGGGTGCAAGGATATTTTCCAATATAATAATGGGACGATGAAAAGAATACCCTTTTCTTTAACACTTGAACTTACTAATCAATGTAATCTCAGATGCAAATTATGCAATATATGGAGAGAAAAGGAAATGAAATTATTAGACATAGTAACCATCAAAGATATACTTACAACCATATCCCGTCTCAACAAATATAAATTGGAATTTGTTTCTTTAACAGGAGGTGAACCCTTTCTCCATCCAGCAATAGAAGAAATTTTTAAGCTCATCATTCTTTTCAAAATTAAGAAAGTGCTAAAAAAAGAATTGGGTATAGGAATATATTCCAATGGTTATAGCACTGACAAAATAATAGGTTTCCTAGAAAAAAATGTAAGATATCTAAGTAACGTAATACTGGGGATAAGTCTGGATGGCTGGGGAGAAACACACAACTTTCTACGAGGGAAAAGAGATGCTTTCACTATGTCTTTAGATACAATTGAGAAAGTTCATTCATTATTTATGGAAGTAAAACTGGAGATAAAATTAACTATAAGCCCAATAAATATTAATGAAATATATACCGTTTATGACTTCTGCAAGGACAAAGGCATATACTTCACCCCTAAAGTTGTAGAAACAAATGTAATGTATTATTATCATAGAAACAAGAATAGCATTGATATAAATTTTAACCGAGCGCATAAGGAAAGAATCAAGAAAGTATTTGCTAAAATTATCAAAAAAGAAGAAGAATCACGCATTAAAATAGTAAATATAGCCGTCTTAAATACACTCTTAAGATATCTGGACGAAGGATACAATTTCATTACACGTTGCCTAACTCCTACAAATTCTCTCTTTATCACCTCCTATGGTAATATTCACCCCTGTCTTTATTTACCTCCTATAGTTAATGTAAAACAACCTAAATGGCAAAATAAATTAAATGGCAGGGAGCATATGCAAATTATCAAGAAGGGATTAAATGGAGAATGCCCAAAATGTATATCTTACCACGGTTTTCTATGTGATATTAACCTATGATTTGTTCCTGTAATATTTTTTAATTAAATTCGTTATGTACAAACACTCCTCTTCATTCATAAATGAAAATAGAGGAAGCTGAATTGCTTTCTTCCAATATTTATCACTAACGGGAAAAGAAGAACTTGTATATTTCTTAAAGATTCCCATTAAATGTAAAGGAGTATATGGTTTTTGCCAGACTACTCCCTTTTCTTTTAAATATTTTCCCAGCTTGTCTCTTTCTTCAGAAAAAATAACAAAATTCTGAGGTACTGATAAGACATCGTCTTTGTCTTTGAAAATCTTTATACCCTTAATTTTGGCTAAATTTTCTTCGTATATTTTTTTGATTTTTAAACGGGACTTTATTATCTCTTTTAAATATCTAAATTTTACTTCAATAGATATCAAATCCAACAAATACATACGTGCAAACCTTCTGCCAGCCTTAAGCAACACCTCATCATCTTTCCATATTCTTGTATAGTCGGCTATCTTTTTGTACTTCTCATCATTAAAACAAATCATCCCACCCCCTCCTCCACAGCTGGATAAAGGTTTATAGTAAGAAAAGGAAAAACATGATAGGTCACCAAAAGAACCTAATTTTTTATTCTTATACTCTGAACTTTCTGCCTGGCAACAATCCTCTATCACATAAAGATTGTACTTTTTCGCTATCTTTATTATTCTATTTAGATTGCATGGCCTGGCGAACATGTGTACAGCTATTATTGCTTTGGTATTATTCCTTATATTCTCCTCTATTAAGCTTTCGTTCATCTCCAAGTCATCTTCTTTTACATCTATGAAAATTGGTTCAGCTCCCGTATAAATTATACTTAAAGGGACTGCGGGATAGGTTATATTGGGAATAATAACACTGTCTCCTTTACTTATTCCCAATCCCAGGAGACTCAACTGAAGGGCATCTGTCCCAGAATTTACCGCAATTGAGTATTTTGTCCCTATATATTTAGCAAAAAGATTCTCAAACTTACTAAGCCTATTTTCAATTTCACCCAGCCCTTCAATTTTCTTAAGAGTTAAAGCAATCTCTCTAAGATATTCCTTTAACAGCAGCCGTTCTACTTTTGTATCCTCATATCTAATAGCCATAGTTTCTCCTTAGTTATTCATTATAAAATCAGCACTATTCTCTCCACCTTTAAACCATTCTGGTTTAACCTCTTTGACCTTAACAACACTTTTTCTCTTTTTTTCTATCTCCTTTGCTATTAACTTTGGAGATAAATCCTGATACTTCAATATAGAACTACCCAAACACCTCTTCAACAGGTGAGTACGCGCTACCTGCTCATTACAAAACCCGTATCCTTTTTCATAAGCAATAGAAGGTATCAAAATATTTTTCTTAGCAAAATACAACAACTGCACAGAAGTGTTATATCCAACCATACTTATCGATATATCGCTTGCTTTTAACAAACCACCAAAATTCTTCACATATTTTTTTATAAATACCTGCGTCCTGCCCACTGTCTTTATTAACCTATTGAAAAAAGCTATTTCCTTATCAGATGATACTGGTCCAGGAATAACAATGAATGTGTAATCTTTCGACAAATATTTTCTCGCTAGTATAGAACTGGTAATTATTTTAGGGCAAATCACTCCTCCACCTCTACTCGCTACGACTAAAACTTTTCTTTTCGCATCTAACTTCTCCCTAATTTCTTCTATCTTACTCTGCTTAACTTGTGTATTGAAAGGAATAATGTATCCTGTGTAAAATACTTTGCCAGAAATGATTTTAAAAAACTTCTGATACAGCTTACGAAAATTATCATTCTCGATATTCTCAGCAAATATATTTTCTTCCGTGTCAGGAGGAACATGAATCAGTATCTTATCGTATAAATCATAACAGCCCAGTGCAACCTTAATGCTATCCGATACTACATAAGGATACCCAACACTGGCATAAATCTTAACACTTTTATTCTTCAAAAAGTTTAGAAGAGGTATAATCTCATGTTTACTTTCTTCTCTCCCGAAAGGAAAAAACTCAGTTATAAATATATCTGGTTTAATTTTCTTGGCTCTCTCTAACATCATATTAGCCCTGATCCTAATATGAAACGGCGCAAAAACCTTGCTTAACTTTCTATATCTAAAATCGAACTTGCTATAAAAAGGGTACGGTAAATCAATCCATTCAACGTTAGAAAACCTTTTCAAATAAATCTGAGGAGTCCCTCCATGAAATACGTATATTTTCACATATCTCCTATACTTTCTCATTATAGCATGAATTAGACTAAATACTCTTGTGGTATGCCCAAGCGTTTCTCTGTGAGTATAGTAAATTAATATTTTCTTCATAGAAATATAAACCCTATTAACTACTTAAAGTAATAATATATTTCAACGCGGATAAAACCTAAATTTATAGAATGTCCCGAATGATATTATTATTCCATTTCAAAGTCGCCATCTCCCGCGGTAACAAAAAAGAAATCCTTATGTTTCAGTAACCTATTAATCAAACCATTATCTTTTCCATAAATAAAGAAATCTGTCCGTCCTGTCGGCAAAAACCCTAACTTTATAAGAGAACGTTGAAAAGGCTTGTAGGAATTGTAAAAATGAACAGACCCTACCCTTCTATTTTTAAAAATTATGACAGCTGCTGCCATAAATATTTTAAACAACTGCTTTTCTGTGGGGTCAACCAATAAATCTAATATATAGCCACACTCTGTATTGTTAATTCTCCTTTTTCCCAGTATAATATACCCTTTAAGACGATTTCCTTTACTTCCTACAAAGACCGAATATTTCTTTGTGGGACACTGGAAATACCGCCAATTTAGATAATGCGCACTCCTTAAGCCAATAAGATTGTACCTTTCACATATATCTTTCCATCTACTATCCCACTTACCATCAAATTTTTTTATCTTTACGAAATTAATTCCTCTAAGGGAAAGTTCTAATATTTCTTTCTTATTCTCAAAAGAACCATACGGTAACTTCTTCACCCAATGCCAGAACACAGGCACATCTTTCCAGCCTACCTTTAAGCACATACCCCTTATCACCTCATTAGGAAAACATAAACCTATAAACCTTCTTCCCTTTCTATAGTCATCTAAAATAGAGTTCCTAAACACCCTAAAAAATACAAAAAGAGTCTCTCTTTTATCCCGCTTCCTATCTACCAATACATCTATACCCCAATTTCCTTGTATAAACATTTTGCCCTTATCTATAGAAAGTGGATATATCACATTACCACAACTACCAATTATATCATTGTTATCAGAAGCTACCCATAGTTTTGTAAAATCTCTATCATACTTCCACCTTAAATGCTCTCTAAGCACCTCAGCAGATACCCCTTTAAAATAAGAGTTTCTCAACCAAAACTCAACAATCCTGTTTAAATCACCTTCTGTATATTCCCTAATTACATACATTGACGATTAAACAATTTAATATTTAAAAGGTCTGTTCTTTTCATTATCTTCCATATATTCAGATAGTTATATAATGTCTTCTCCGCTTTGGTATTTTGATAATCTTTGCGCGCAATCAATAAATTGAAATTACTTACCTCTCCATAACTTCTTTCTTTCTTAAAAAAATCTTTATACTTCTTCAATAAAGATAAAATATTATCTCGGTATAATATAATTTTAGTATCTGTAACATGGCCTATAGAATACTTCTTCCTTTTTTCAGGAGCTAAACAAAGATAAATCCAATTCGGAAATATTTCCCCTGTAGGCAATATCACCAAGTCGATGGATAAATTGATAGGCACACTATAAGATTTATTTAACAGGCGCCCTCCTTTCTTTCTATCGTAAGCAGCTATACGCCTATAACCTTTAATAAAATATAATGAAGCATTATCATTCCAATCTCCAAAAAGAGCAGGGTGTACATCTATAGAATATAATCCTAATGATTCTAAAAATAAGAAATTATCAAACATTTTATCTGCCTCAGCAGGATGGACTGTCATCGTTGGACTTACTCGTATTTCTGAATTTAGAATTAGCTCTATCCCTTCCAACAATTTACAAAATTCATTTTTTGTTAACTTTCTGTGCTTAGACATAGTTAAATAGTCTCCGTCTATACCCATCTCAACCACCACATTATACTCTTTTAGCATCTTAACCTTACTTGCATCCAAGAATAAACAATTAGTCTCAATCATAAAATCATATTCAGAAAAATTCTCTTTAACATACCTAAAAATAAATTCTACCTTCTCCCACTCATAACCTGGCTCTCCTCCTGAGATAACAATATTCAAATATTTATCCTCAGGAAAAGAATCGAATAGGGCTTTTATCTTTTGATACGAGATTGTATGATTATTGCTTCTATATTTAAAAAAACAATAGTCACAGTTAAGATTACATTTATCGGTTAAGAATATCCATACACTGCTAAAATCAATTCTCTCTAAAAAGCTGGTTACTTTTCTCATTTATTTATTTTTCATTATTTTCTTATATAGATGGGGAGCAATTTCTTTTATCTTATAAAACATTCTCCTGTGATATTCTGCATCAAAACAATTTTTACATCTTAACCATGGAGGACGGTTCACATCAAAATTAAAGATACTTTCTTTAACTACTGCCTTATATTCGTTGCTATTTAAGATATCTATAAGACTCTTTTCAAAAATATTACCTACCGGATCAATCCAAGAATTCCTGGGACATGTATAAAGTTCTCCATTCAGCCTCAAATACAAATATTTCAAAGGATAAAAACAAGCTTTTAAGTCGGGGCTTCTCAAAATATAATCGCTTTCACACCATGCCACTTCAGGCGCCTTTTCTCTCCAATCTCTCCAAGAAAAACCAAAACTACTTATTTTAGGATTGTTCTTAAAATGCTCTTTTCCATAAAAGTTTTTAGTCAAATCTACCGCTACCTCTAAAATATTATTGTCAAAGTTGCAATATTCCCTTTGCTTTAATAACTCTAAAGCCAACTGCTTCGCCTCTTTTTTATTAAACATTAAATCTTCATTCACAGAGCATACTATCTCGCAAGGTTTGAACTCAACCCTATCTATGCCCAATTCATTCATAGACCTAAGCGCATTTTTAATCTCAGATAAATTGTATCTAGTAAGTATATAAACAATAATTATCTTGGGCCTCTTTTTATGAGTTTTAATATCTTTAATATTTGCTATTACTACGTCATTATTGAATTTTATCCCTGGGTTAAGTGTATTAAAAACTCTCTTTGTAAAAAAACTTAAATTAATATAAACTTCATCCAGTAATAATATGTCTTTTTTTAAACTATTAGGATATGTACCATTTGTCTGCATCTTTAACTTTATACTTGTATTATCTTTAATGTATTTTATGATTTTTCCGATATCAGGATGTAATGTTGGCTCCCCTTCGCTAGTAATGGTTAAATTTTTTACCTTGATTTTCTCCAAATCACAAATAAACTCAAAAAGTTTAGGAAGGGGAAACAGAAAATGATTATCTCTATAAGTCTTCAGGAATTGAAATTTTGGGTCAAGGTGATACCAACAAAATTTACACCTGTAATTACATATATTGACTAAATCAATTAACACAGAATCAATATGAGGCTTTATATAATCATTCTTTAAGCACATAATTGACTTTGCCTATTCATTAATATACAATTATAACATAATCCTAACCATTAATATACTGTAAGAGCTATCCAACGAATATGAATTATCTATACTACTTCTATCCAGGGATTACAATCTTAGGAATAGTGTCGTCATATACAGATATTAAATATAAAAAAATCAAAAATACCCATCTGGCGATTGCCCTTATTTACGGAATATTAATATATGTCTATCTTTTTTTTAATAAACAATTTCCTTTAAATAGTTTAATATTATCACTGAACATAGGGATAGCCAGTGTTTTGAGTCTTTTTCTCTATTTTTCCCATATGTGGTCAGCAGGTGACTCAAAGTTATTTATTGTGTATGCAGTGCTTATGCCAACTCAAAAATACATCTCTCTCTTCACCTTTCCATGTATTGGCCTGTTTTTGAGTATAATTATAATAAGCTTTTCAGTAATTATACTATTTATGATAAAAGATCTGCTGCTTAATCCTTTGCCTAAATTAAAACTCATATTCTCTAAAGGCACAATAATTAAACTATCAGAAAGTTTTGCAATTATATTTTCCGTAACATGGCCCCTTTGGTTATTTCTCTATAAAATACAACGCCTTAGCCCTCTTTTAAAAATCATACTTTTATACCTTACTTATTTCTTATTATACAGTGCCTTAGGAAAACTAAAGAAAAAAACGTATGTGTTTGCTATCATTATCATTGCAGGCATAATAATAAGACTTATAGTGCAGCCATCTGCATTTTCTGTTGAATATTTATCAACGTATACCGTGAAGGTAATCAAATATACTTTTATATTTTATCTACTGAGACTTCTTTTATTCAACGAGAAACCATCCAACAAATCACTCATCGATGAACGAAAGATACTTACTGCAAGGTTGCCTTTTGCCCCTTTTATGTTTATAGGCACCTTAATTGCAAACTCTAACTTTATCTTTTGGGTAATGCATCTATTAAATAAACTCCGCAGATGACGTTTAAATATTTAAGAAACCTCAAACATACTTTAGAAAAATACGGCGTAATTTTGTCTTTGAACAACTATAAAATAGATATTCGTGTTAATGCTTTTAGGAATAATAATCTTTTAAAAATAAGACCTCTAATATATTACATATTAAACACTTACGATAGACTATGCATCATTAATATAGAAGGTATACCTTACTGCCTTCTGCCAAGCGCAGAGGATCATATTATCTACAATAGCTTACCTCATAAAAGATACGTTAAGAGGAAAGAATGTAGAGACTGCAAATTTACATTAACTTGTCCTGGTTTACCCAATACTAATTTCTTTAAAAAACTAAATATAAAGCCAGTAAAAGACATCCCCAAACAAGTAGCAATAGAAATTACAAAAAAATGTAATCTAAACTGCATAATCTGCTCTCAAAAAGACAGAAAACCAATTTCTTCACCTCTTAGCAGAATTAAAAATATTATAGATGAAGCTTACCTATTAGGGATTAGGGAAATCCGCTTTACGGGAGGGGAACCGTTATTAGAAAATACTAAGCTCATTTCTTCAATAAAATATGCAAAACATAAAGGATTTTATATCCTCTTAAATACAAACGCGGTACTGCTTAATAAGAACATTATCACAGAGATAGAAAATTATATTGACAACATATTAATATCTCTGCACGGCTTTAACTCTCATACAAATTCTTACATTACAAGAAGAAACGATTTCCGCAAGAAAATAGAAGCGGTATTAATGCTCCAAAAATCAAAAATACCCATTCTTCGCATAGGAACAGTTATTACCAAAAACTTATTAAACAACCTACATAAATATTATATCCTCCTGAAAAAACTAAATATAAAAATATGGGAATTATACCGACCGATGGTTCCTCAAAAACTACTTTCGGTTTATCGTACGCTGAATATATCTTCACAGGAAATGTATACTCTGATACGATTTATTTACTATGTAAGAAGAAAAAACATAACAGCTTGGATAGGCAATCCTCTTCCTTTCTGTAGTATAAAAAATAAAGAATCTCTTCAAAAAATATCCCTAGGGGCAAGATACGACGACGGACATTCAAGAATTGTATGGGATGCAAAAGGATATTTTAAACCGAGTTATTTCATCAATATTAATTTAGGTAATTCTATACAACAAGCGTGGAACCACCCTTTCATAAGAAAAATAAATAGCTTAGAATATCTTTCTCCTTTTTGCCAAGATTGCAAGTTATTAAGATGGTGCCTTGGGGGTAGCAGATATTGGGCATACCAATATACAGGTGATTTCTTTGGACAAGACCCCTGGATGAAAAAATAAAGTTATTTTCTGCCTTCTATAAAGTACTGAAGGCTATCTATATCATCATTCAAGCACGCTTTCTTAATATAGTAATTAGATATACCATAGCATACTCTATCTTCATTCTTCTGCTTAGCATATACAAAGTAGGCAAAATCCGTCAATAAACTATCTATTGCATCATCAATATTTATACTTCTGTCAAACAACAGATTGTAAGATACATTGTATATAAAAGGAGTTTCCTGCGAGTATTTACCAGGGGTATATCTTCCTCTTTTAAACCCTCTGTAAAGATTTAACTGCCATATTGCCTTCTTTCTAGGGGTAATACCATATCGCGAAGCACCAGCAGGATTATTAAACCCTCTCATCAGCAATTCTATATTATTTTCCACAACCCCTTTACAAATCATCCTGTTATAACTTTTCTCTAATGAATTGCACCTATTCCCTGAAAGAGCTTTACATAAATTATAACGGCCCTCATCATCCTCAAAGTACTCACATTTACCCTTTGCCATATACTTTACTATTATTATATCGTTATATAAATCAAGGCAATTATAATCGTCCCCTACATTACATGCATCCATATTATCGGTACGAACTGCCTTATACGCCATCAGGTACGCTACCAATTTAGTGCTTTTTAACGACTCTCTTATTGAATCAATTTCCTGTTTGGGGGCACTATGTTTATCCTCAGCGAAGCTAAATGAAAAACCAATAACTGTAAGGATACCCCCTAATAACACAACCAGATAACCTTTTATAATCTTCCTCAACAAAAACATATCACCCTCCTATATTATTCCACATCAATAACTACAATGGTCTTGGTGCAACGTCTGGGGCTTAAAAATTTCACATCCATTAGAATCAACCCCCCCTTTAATCAAAGTTGTCTTATTAACATCCGTATGAGTATGGGGTGGGCAACTAACGGCACCAAACGCTGAAAAAGCTCCCAACATACCTATAGCCCCAATACCCATCTTAAGGATACTTTCTCTAGAGACATTCCCGCTTTCATCCTTCATTAAATCCTTCAAGTTTTTTCTCACCCTTTTTGCACCTTTTCTTTTTTTCATAAAATACAACCTCCTCTTTAATTCAATGGGTCTCTACCCATCTTCTAAATATCCTGACCGCCTCCTTATCTTTAGCAATCTTTTTAAACAGATAATTAAACTGAAAATCATAAATCTTATATCTTGAAGTCTGCCTAATCTTAACCACAACATTTTCCTGTTCATAATAATTAAGGACGGGACAAGTCCCTGACCAGATGGCATAAGCAGAATTATAATCCCAGAAATCTAAAAGTGAACTTCCCAAAATATAAAAAATATTTGGATTTCTTGTAACTTCGCTATACTTATCCTTCTTCACATTTCCCAATTTAAACATACTACTCCTAATCATTCTTGCCTCATCACAACTATATATATCACCGTTTGGCATATAAGTTAAGACATTTCTGCCCGCACCACAAGGTGAGCATAAATCAACATAGCCAGGGTCTTCTTTCTTAAAAATCTTTTTTAGCATAACCAATGCTGTCCTTTCGGCTAAATTAATACCCCTTTTATTAAGTTCTAAAATATACTCCATAGACTCTTCCCAAAATTTATTAAACTCTTCTGGCGTATAGCCTATTTCTCTCCATATCTTATCAGCTCTTCCTAATCTATTAACATATCTTAAAGGAATAGAACCAACCTCCCACTTTAAATACTCATCAATAATCTCTTTTGGATAGGAAAGGCTCTCCTTGGTAATTGTAGGAAGTAGATTAACCCTGTGTTTAATATTTCTTTTTCTATACTCATTATTTATTTTCTCAATCTTACCAGCGACTACTTTATAAGTAGGTCTACCCCCTTCAAAAACTCTGTTTTTGTCATGAAGTTTGGGGGGGCCGTCTAAAGAAGTACATATGTCCACATCATTATCTAACAAGAATTTAATCTTTTCATCGTCCAGTAAAGACAAATTACTCACTAAAGAAATCCTTAGATTTCTCCTTCTATTATCCTCCTTTTCAACATACTCTTTTGCTCCCTTAATAAGATACTTCACAATCTCCCAATTTAACAGTGGCTCTCCTCCTTGAAACTCAAGATGTGGAGAAGGGTGATTGCCAGACGAGAGAAATCCTAAGATACCGTTAGCAACCTCCAATCCCATTTTCTTTCCCCTCTGCGATTTAGTCTGGCAATAGACACAGCTGAAATTACAACGTTCAGTCACTACAGCTATATGTAAACCCACGTCATAAAATAAGCTTGCGTTGGTTTTGCGATAATTCTCTTCTAAATGGGTAAGATTATCCTCATCAACCACAATGCCATCATCTCTGAGCTTTTTTAATAACGGCGACGGTTTATCCAACAAGAAAGCATGTAATCTCTTAAACTGACTCTTGCTTAGAATAGACCACGTATTAAGGGGAGTAGATAATAGGTATTTGTTGCCTATCTTAGTTATATTATAAGGAAGGATTGCCTTTTTTCTTTCTGGTTTATTGCGGGGAATAGATGAAACCCTCATCACACTATCTATGTAAATAGAATAAATAATTTACCCACGAGAGAGCTTCCTTAAAATCCTTTCTTTTAAATGTTACTTCGTAGTATCCTTTAACTTTACTATTAAATTTCCTTACTAAATGAGGAAATTCATCAACAGCTTTCATTACAAATTGATTTTTATATAAGTCTCTGGAAAGCTTCAGTATAATTTTATCTTTTTCTTTTCTTAAAGGCATGCTCATTTTCCAACTCCTCAGATAAACCACTCATTCCCTCTTCCTTTTCCAATTCTGATATCAACTCCTGTATTTCCTTCTCCTCTGCTTCCTTTACAGCCTCCTTTGCTAAAGAAGGACTCACCGAGAATAAAACTCGCTGCATTATTACCTTTACTATTTCAGCATTAGCTTTCGCACGAGAGGAATAATGAGCATAATTTAATAATTCGTTGTAAAATTCTAACCCCATTCTTCGTAAATCCTTCTCTTCTTTTTGGGGGATTAAGTAAATTAATATGTACTTTTCTTTCCTGTCTAAAAGTATATATGCTCTATCTAAAAATACATACCCTGCTGCAAAAATAGTATCTAAAGAGTAAACCTTATGGTTAACTCTTATACAAACACATTTCCTATTTTCTTCAATCTCTTCTATTTTTATATACATTCTTAGGTGGCTAATTATGGACAGACAGTAATATCTCCCCCCTCAGATGATATCTCTGCTTTTAGTTCCCCCCCTACGATATCTAAGGTATTGTCATCTCGCAAGATTATTCTTATATCATAATCCGAACTAGAATCGTTGGAGAAATCAATATAAGGATGGTGGCCATCACTATCGGTATCTCTCAATTCTATAGCAGGGTTATTACTATCGCCGCCTCCAAGTGTAATTGTTTCACCATCGCGAATCACTTTCAGTTCTCTATAAACTCCCGCAGGGGAAGGATAATAAGTAACTACGGTAAGGGTATCTTGAGGAAAGCTAATATGGAAGGGGTAGAAAACACATACGAAGAAGCACATAACCATAGGAAATAAACACCATTTCCTCATCTTTTCTCTCCTATTTTTCACTTCAATTATAATATTTATATAATAAAAAGTCAACCTTTCTTTTAATGTGGTCTGTGTCAAGTTTTAGTAGGTAGTTTTTTTCTAGCCTTAAAAGTATTAAGGTG
>CAYVYZ010000024.1:0-22108 GCA_964455875.1 uncultured Planctomycetia bacterium
CCATTTTTTTTATAAGAACGGCATAACCCTCCTGGGGTATCTTCTTTTTCGAAAACGTACGCATCGACTCCCTTTTTCTTCAGAAAATAAGCTGTTGCTAATCCTGATAATCCTGCTCCAAGAATAACAATTTTCTTTGTTTTACTCATACTAACTGTTATACTTATATGAAATACTTAAAGATATCAATATTCAATATTATGACAAAACACATAATGCTCCTTATTAATTTCTTTTATTAAAGGAGTATCCGTACAAATCTCACTTTCTCTATCACACCTTCCACGAAATACACATCCCCATTTTTTCTTCTCTCTCAAAGAACTCTTTATTTTGTAGTTTGCAGCTTCAATTAACAACTGGGTATAAGGATGAAGAGGGTTGTTATAAACCTCCCTGCAACTTCCAAATTCTACTATTTTACCATTATACATAACAAACACATAATGGGCAATTTTCCTCACCAACTTAAGATTATGGGATATAAAAAGATAGCTAAGATGCTGATCGTCTTGGAGGTTCTTAAGAAGGGTTATAATCTTTGCTGAAGTCGAAACGTCCAAACTCGTAGTAGGCTCATCTAATATAACAACAGAAGGGTTATTGATTAATGCCCGTGCAAGGGACAACCTCTGCAACTGCCCTCCACTCAACTGATGAGGATAATGATTAAGCAATTCGCCATTCAACTCTACCATCTTAAGAACTTCTTCAATAATAGAATAAGCCTTTTTCTTCTTAATATGCCTGAATACACTTAATGTTTCATATAAAATGTTAAACACAGTATAGCGAGGGTCAAAACTCAAAAAAGGGTTCTGAAAAACAATCTGAACATTTCTCTTGATAATACTTCTATCCTTATAAGGATAAATTTGGGTATTTTTATAATATATCTTACCTGCATCTGGTTTGTAAAATCCTAAAATTATACGGGCAATAGTAGTCTTACCACACCCTGATTCACCTACAAGGGCAGTTATCTTCCCCTGTTTAATAGAGACATCTACTCCATCAACTGCCTTAATAACAGCCCCTCTTTGCCGAAAATACTTACATAATCCTTCTGTCTTTATAACATCTTCCATCATAATAAATTGTCCTTATATCTCTAATTCCTTAAAGGAAGCTATTAACTCTCTTGTGTAGCTACTCTGTGGGTTGGAAAATAGTTCCTCTTTGTGAGATATTTCCTGTACCCTTCCCTTATAAATAACCACCACTCTATCACAAAGAACGTCAATAAGAGCAAGATTGTGGGTAATAAATAAGACAGTAAGATTCATCTCTTCTTTAAGGCTCCTGAGTAAATTAACAATCTGGCTCTCTATAGTAACATCCAAAGAACTTGTCGGCTCATCAGCAATTAAAAGTTTAGGGTTAGTTGATAAGGCCATCGCAATCATTGCACGCTGAAGTTGCCCTCCGCTTAGCTGATGTGGGTAACTCCTTGCCACTCTTTTTGCTTCTTTTAATCCTACCTTATTAAAAATCTCCTCCATCTTCTTGTAGCACTGCCGTCTTGTCTTTATTTTAAGCTTCTGTTGCATAAACTCGACAAACTGATAACCAATACTGAACACAGGATTAAAACTTGCCGCTGGCTCTTGAAAAACTACACCTATCTTTTTACCTCTTATGATATCCAATCTAACCTCATCCATAGATAACAGATTTTCATTTTCAAATATTACCTTTCCCTTTACTTCTGTCTGGAGAGGAAGGATATTTAGAATAGAGTAAGCCAAGGTAGTCTTACCACTTCCTGACTCACCAACAATACCCAAAATCTCTCCTTTATAAAGACTAAAGTCTATATTGTTTAAAGCTGGCTGGTCCTTCTCTTTATATCTCACTGATAATTTCTTTACTGTTAATAGGGGTTCCATCTTCTAAAATATCTTTCTTTTTGGGTCAAGAATATCCCTTAAAGCCTCACCTATAATATTAAAACATATCGTGGTTATAAGGATTAAAATACCAGGGGTAAGTATCCAAGGATAAAACCTAATATTCACAATCCCTTGGCACAAAGCAAGCATATTACCCCAACTTGCCTGTGGTTCCTGAATTCCCAAACCCAGTAGGCTTAAGGCTGCTTCACCGATTATGTATCCTGGAATACTTAAGAATATCGCAACCACCGCATAAGAAAGAGTGTGGGGAATAATGTGACGGATGATTATCTTAAAATCACTCAATCCTGAAGCTTTTGCCGCCAAAACAAACTCTCTTTCCCTTAAAGACAAACACATTCCTCTTATAACACGAGCGATAGAAGCCCACCCAATCAAAGAAAGAATCACTACAATAAGAAGATAAACTTGCGTTGAGCTCATATTTGGAGGAAAAGAGGCGCGAAGCGCAAGCATAAGATAAAAAGCAGGAACCATCATCATCATTTCAACAAGACGCATTAAAATATTGTCTACCCAACCAGAGAAATAACCAGATATCCCCCCCACGATAATCCCAATAAGAAAAGAAATAGCCACACCGATTAAACCAATACTTAAAGATACTCTTGCTCCATACAAAAGCCTTGAGAAAATGTCCCTTCCCTTTAAATCTGCACCAAGAATATGAATGCGTCCTTCTTCAACCCCGAAGAGGTGATAATCAGTTTCCCATATGCCAAATAGTTTATATTTAAACCCTTTAACAAAGAACTTAAGAGGGTAAACTTTATTTTTATCCACAGAATATACCCGTCTATAATACATATCTACTTTTGCGCTGTATCCATAGATATAAGGACGGAACATATTCTTTTCTTTATTTACAAAATGGACTCTTGCGGGAGGCGCCCAAATATACATTATCTCTTCGTCATCATAACGATAGGGGGCAAAAAAGTCAGCAAAAATTGCAAGAAAATAAAGCACTGCCAACATAACAAAAGCCCCCATTGCCAGTTTGTTTCTCTTCAATTGCTTCCACATATCTGCCTCGTCTGCTTTGTACTATTTATCATATATTGTACGGCGCGCATTATTCGTCACATAGTGTTATAAACTATCTATATCGGATACGGGGGTCAAAATAAGCAAGCAAGATATCAGCAAGCAGATTCCCCACAATAAGAAGTACCCCTCCTATGAGTACCGACCCCATAACCAAATATAAATCCTGTTTCATTACTGCCTCTAAAGTAACTCTGCCTAATCCTGGCCAACCTACAATAATTTCTGTTAAAGCTGCTCCACTTAAAAGAGAAGAAAACTGATAACCAAATATTGTAATCATAGGGTTAATGGCGTTTCTTAAAGCGTGAACGTAAAGAATCCTCCTCTTTCCCAAACCTCTTGCTTTAGCTGCAAGAATATAAGAAGAACCCAATACTTCAAGAAGGTTCGCCCGCATTATTCTCTGTAAAGAAGCAATACTGCCAATAGATAACGCCAGTGTAGGTATAATTAAGTGTTTAATAATGTCAATAAATTTTCCCATGCTACTTAACTCATCAAATCTCAGCGAGCGCATCCCTCCCAAAGGCAACCACCCACTTACATAAGCAAAATAAAGAAGAAGGATTGCTATAAAGAAAGAGGGGGTAGAAATCCCTATATAAGACAAAAGAGAAAGAAGCTTATCAACAAATTTATTTCTATGCAAAGAAGCAATTATTCCCAAAGGAACAACAAAAACCCAGGTGACAACAATTGCTGATAAAGAAAGTAAAAGAGTGTTTTTGGCACGGGAAGCAATTACTTTCTTAACCTCTGCTTTATAAGAAAAAGAATATCCTAAATCACCTCTGGCAATATTTTTTACCCATATAAAATACTGTTCAATAAGGGGCTTATCGAGATGAAACTTTTCCTCATAAAACTTAACTGCGCTTCGCGACACTTGAGGATTTGATTTTAACTCACTTAAGAAGTCGCCGGGAGCAATCTGAATAAAAAGAAAAGTTATAAAAGATATGCCCAGAAGAAGAAATAAAGAGTAAAATAATCTTTTCCCTATGTAAATAATCATTTAATCATTTCTTTTTTTGTCTTTTATGTAAATATATTCTATATCAGAGAATGCTCCTCCATAAACTGTAGGAAAAAGGTTGCCAAAACAATCCCGCACAGCATATAAAGAATACCCTAAAACCGTATATATAAGAGGTAAGTTGTCTGAAACGATATACTGCCATTCTCCGAATAACTTCTTGCGTTCGTTTACATCAAAAGTTTTAACGCTAAGGTCAAAAATCTCATCTATTCTTTTCTCATAGTCAAACAGTGTTTTTTTTGTAGGATTCCACATATGCAAATCTCCTTTTGAGAACCATACATTCTTACCAAAATAAGGCTCAATACCACCAGTTAGTCCAATAAGAACCATCTCCCAATCGTAAGTAACGGTGAGTTTGTTTACAAGATTATTGAAATCAAGAGGAAGAAAGTTAATTTTAAAGCCGATTTTTTCTAAATCTCTCTTTATAAGGGTAGCTATTGTTATTCGCTGGGTACTATTGGCATTAGTAAAAAGATTAATCTCTAATTTATGGCCGTCCTCATCTTCTAAAACACCGTCGCCGTCAGTATCTTTAAACCCCAGTTGAGTAAGAATCTGCTTTGCTAAATAAGGATTGTGGGGATACTTGACTACTTCATCAGTGTAATATAAAACATTTGCTGGGCTTAAAGGAGAATACTGTGCAACCCCCAATCCATTCATTACTATCGTTATTATCTTCTTACGGTCGATAGCAAAACTAATTGCTTTCCTAAAGAGCTTATTACGAAACCAATTCAACTTATAGGGAATAACAAAAGGCTTTTTAGTATGTGGATTAACAGAGGGGTTCTGGTTTAATACCAGAAAATTAGAACCAAACGCAATTCCTGCATTATAGATAGCGAAATTCCTTCTTTTTTCTCTCCCCAGTATAGCTAAGTCGCTAGGCCTTAAAGAATAATAATCTATTTCGCCTTCAAGAAATTTTAAGAGAGCAGTATCAGGGTTTGGCAGAATGATAAAAACAATCTCGTCTAAGTAAGGAAGTTTATTACCACATTTATCCTGTTTCCAGTAATAAGGGTTTCTTTCTAAGACGACTTTTTCTGCCGGCAAATACTTTTTTAAACGAAAAGGACCTGTGCCTACAATCTCACTAGGATTTGAGTCAAGCCCCATACTGAAGGCAAAATTTCCTTTATCAACCAACTCTTTATATTTGTGAGAAGGAAGAATCTCCTGGGAAAGCGCTCTTAAAAAAGGAGAAAATACTGAAGGTAATACGAATTTTACTGTGTAATCATCTATTTTCTCTACTTTGATTTCTCTCCCATCAATAGTAAAGATATCCCTTGTTCCTGTGGGAATCTTGGGATTATAGATAATCTTATTGAATGTAAAAACTACATCATCGGCAGTAAACTTTACCCCATCGCTAAAATACACATCATCTCTTAAGTAAAAAATCCACTCTTTGTTGTTTTTCGTCTCCCATTTCTTCGCCAAATTGGGAATAACTTCTAATGTATGGGGGTCAATACGGGTTAATCCCTCGAACAAAAAAGATGTAATTTGTGTAGTGGATGTCTCTTTAGCAACAATGGGATTAAATGACTTTGGGTCGCTTGTAGAATAAAGAATGAGCCTGCCACCGTATTTACCACATTCCAATTTATAAGTGGTGGGGGGCTTTTGCCATACTTCACAGAAGCTATTTAATGAAATTAAAAGAAAAAGAAGGAGTAGATTATTGGTTGCCCTCCTCATTTACCTTGGAAGTTTGAGAAGAATCGTGTTTATTAACAGGCGTGTTGTTATTTGTCTCCTTGTTGGGCTGCGTCTTTACCTTCTCTTCTCTCTTTAGCTCTCTTTCTATTAAAGAAGTACTGCGCGTCTTAGAAAGAAAAGCTAAACTTATAGAGGTAACAAAAAACGTTATCGCTAAGAACACAGTGGTTTTAACAAAAAAAGTGTTTGTTTTACTGCCAAATATTGACTCCACGCCTCCCAATGCCTCAATCAAACCACTGCTTCTTCCCCTCTGAACAAGAATTATCCCAATAAGGGAAATAACAACAATGATATGAAGGGTTAAGACAAACGTATACATAACTAAACTGCGTTTTTAACTATCTCTGTGAAACTATCTACCTTAAGAGAAGCTCCTCCTACCAGTGCCCCATCAATATCTTCTTCCTTCATAAGTTCTGCTATATTAGTTGGTTTTACACTTCCTCCATAAAGAATTATAATACGAGATGCTAATTCTTGCGAGAACTTTTCCTCTATCCAATTACGAATAAACTTGTGCATCTGAGCAGCCTGTTGAGGAGTAGCGGTCTTTCCTGTACCAATCGCCCATACTGGCTCATAAGCAATAATAACTTTATGTACGTCATCTTCTGATAAATCACCGAACGCTCCCTCAAGTTGTGTCTTAACCACTATCTTTTCTTTACCTGACTCTCTTTCTTCTAAAGTCTCTCCTACGCATACTATAGGAGTTAGACCATAACTCAATGCTGCCTTAATTTTCTTGTTGACTGTATCGTCGGTCTCTCCAAAATATTTCCTTCGTTCAGAATGACCAATAATTACAAATTCGCATCCACAGTCCTTAAGCATAGCTCCAGAGACCTCCCCCGTAAAAGCACCTTCTTTCTCCCAAAACATATTCTGTGCGCCAAGTTTTATATTTGTATCCATTATCACTTCATAAACGTTACTTAACGAGGTAAACACAGGACACAAAACAATCTCTACCTTATCAAAATCAAGAAGTTCGCGTTTTATACCTGTAGCAAGTTCTATCGATTCATTAATAGTTTTATGCATTTTCCAATTACCTGCAATTAAAGGCTTCCTCATCTTTACACTCCCTTCTTAAATAGTTTTTAGCTCTTAGCTCATATCTTTTTATCTAGTATCTAGAATCTAGTATCACGTATCGAGTATTATTTGATTATTGATCCTAGATACTTGATCCTCGATGTTCCTCCATTCTACACCCAACTCTCTAACTACGAGCTAACAGCTATGAGCTGATTTTTATTCGCTAACCGCTATACGACCGACGGAAGTCTTAAGTATTCTCGAAGGACGCTATTCGCTATTTATCCGGTATAGCAGCAATACCTGGTAACTCTTTACCTTCTAAAAACTCTAAAGAAGCTCCTCCTCCAGTGGAAACATGAGAAAATTTCTCTGCTACGCCAAACTTCTTAGCAGAAGCAGCGCTGTCACCTCCACCAACGATAACCGTAACATTATCTAAAGAAGCAAGGTAAATAGCTATATCTTTTGTCCCTTCAGCATATTCGGGATTTTCAAAAATACCTAGCGGCCCATTCCATAGAATAGTTTTTGCCTCTTTCAATTCATCCTTAAAAGCCTCAATGGTCTTGGGCCCTATATCAACCCCCATAAAACCTAAAGGTATAGAAACATCGGTAACCTTTTTGCTTTGGGGTGCATCGATAGAAGTTACCACTATATGGTCTTGAGGTAAAATAATTTTTACCCCTTTCTGCGATGCCTTATCCAGAATATCTTTTGCTAAAGGAATCTTATCCTCTTCGATACGGGAGTTGCCAACTTCTATATCCTTTGCTTTTAGGAATGTATAAGCCATTGCCCCCCCGATGAGAATCTTGTCTGCGCGCTCCAGGAGGTTCTCAATAACTCCTATTTTGTCAGAAACTTTGGCTCCTCCTAAAATTACAATGTAAGGCCTCACAGGATTAAGGGCCTGACTTAAGAACTCTATTTCTTTCTCAATAAGAAACCCTACCGCTGAGGGTAGATAGTGGGCAATAACAGTGGTAGAAGCATGGGCACGATGAGCAGTACCAAAAGCGTCATTCACATAAACGTCTGCTAAAGAAGCTAATTGCCGTGCGAAATTTTCATCTCCCTCTTTTTCTTCAGGGTGAAAACGCAAATTTTCAAGAAGAACCACCCTTGACGGTGTCTCCTCAATTCTTTCCCTTATATTCTCTCCCACACAGTCGTCCAATTTATAAACTTCCTCACCCAAAAGTTCGCTTAACCTTTTAGCAACAGGGTCCATACGGAGATTATCCACAACCTTACCCTTAGGACGCCCAAGGTGACTCATAAGGATAACTTTCTTCGCTCCCTGTTCAAGAATATATTTTATAGTCTCTAAACTAGCCTTGATGCGTGCATCATCGGTAATATTCCTCTTTTCATCAAGAGGGACGTTATAATCCACACGCACAATGACTTTTTTCCCTTTTAAATCCAGGTCTTTAACAGTTACTTTCACCATAACCCCACCTCAACCTTTCTATTATGTTAAATCCCTTTTGAGGCAATGTACTCAATCAGGTCTACAACTCTCACTGAATATGCCCACTCATTATCATACCATCCAAGCACTTTAACAAAATTACCATCCATTACTTTGGTAAAATCTGATTCGAAGATACAAGAATGCGAATTGCCAGTGAAATCTTTGGAAACAAGAGGCACATCAGAATACTGCAGTATCCCTTTAAGCTTTTCCTCTGCTGCTTTCTTAAATAAACTATTAACTTCATCAACAGTTGTTGACTTCTCTACTTCAACGGTAAGATCGGTAAGTGAAACTGTTGGTGTAGGAACTCTTACAGCAAGTCCATCGAGTTTACCTTTCATCTCTGGTATTACCACACCAATTGCCTTGGCTGCCCCCGTAGTTGTGGGTATCATAGATAAAGCAGCTGCTCTTGCCCTTCTTAAATCTTTATGAGGCAAATCAAGAATTTTCTGGTCATTAGTATAAGAATGTATGGTAGTCATTGTACCCTTTTTAATCTTAAGACTATCATTTATAACCTTTACCATCGGAGCAAGACAATTGGTTGTACAGGAAGCGTTGGATATAATTGTATGGTTTTTTGAATCATATTTATCCTCATTTACTCCTATAACAATAGTAATATCTTCACCCTTTGCCGGTGCACTTATAATAACTTTTTTTGCCCCTCCTTTAAGGTGAAGAGCGGCTTTTTCTCTTTCACGAAATACACCTGTAGATTCAATAACCACCTCAACCCCTAAATCGCCCCAGGGTATCTGGTCAGGAGAACGATAACTTAACACCTTCACTTCCTTACCATCTACAACAATAGCATCATCTTTAGCAGTAACCTCTTCAGAGAGAATCCCATAGTTTGAGTCGTATTTAAGAAGATGGGCTAAAGTTTTGGTAGGTACAGGTAAATCATTGACTGCAACAATCTCTACGTCCTTTCTTGCCATTGTCGCCCTAAAAACGAGCCTTCCAATTCTGCCGAATCCATTAATACCAACTTTCACTGCCATCATAACCTCCTTCTTTCACGCTAATCTTTACTTCCAACGCTAATTGTCACGGGTAGATAAATGTGCATTTGTATTTAACTCGCAACAATTAGCCTTCTAAGCTTCCCTTAAGTATTTTGCAGCTATCTCTGGAGGGGTAAAAACAATATAAAAACCACTCCCCCACTCAAAACCTGCAACTCTTGTAAGCTTAGGCATTATTTCTATATGCCAATGGTATCCTAAATGAGTATCGGTATTTACTGGTAAAGTATGGATAATATAATTGTATGGATGCTCACCCAGTACTTTCTTAAGACGACCTATCACTTCTTTTAAAACGCGGGCTAAAGCACTGATTTCCTCATCTGTAATAGCACCGAAATCTGTTAAATGTTTCTTAGGCATTATCCATGTCTCAAAAGAAAATCTACTAGAAAGGGGACAGAAAGCTAAAAATTTATCTGTTTCAAAAACAACTCTTTTCTCTACATCAAGTTCATAAGTTATCATATCACAAAAAATACATCTATCTCTAAACTCATAGTAATGATGGGCCCCCTTAACTTCCTCTTTAACATTTTTAGGTACCATAGGAAGAGCAATGAGCTGGGAATGACCGTGCTCTAAAGACGCTCCTGCTTGAGCACCTACGTTTTTAAAGATAAGAATATATTTGAAACGCTTATCTTTTCTTAAATCAAGGCTACGTGAGCGGTAAGCTTTCAATATATACTCTACTTCTTTATCTTCTAACTCTGAGATTCCCTTAAAGTGAGAGGGATTATCAATAATCACCTCGTGTGCTCCAATGCCATTAGACATATCATACAAACCTATTCCCTGTTTATCCAGTTCTCCTTCAATTCTTAAAGCAGGAAACTTGTTAGGAACTACTCGCACCTTCCATCCTTTAGTATTGGGAGCGCGCTCCTCTTCCGCTATTGCTTCTATCTCAGGAGGCGTTAAATGTTCATTGCCATAGCAGAAAGGACAGTTTTCCTCTCCTTTCCATTCAAAAGGGCTTAAATGGAACTCGCCGGGTAAGGTTGGGTTTTCAGTATTCACTACTACCCACCTTCCTACTATAGGATCTCTTCTTAACTCAGGCATACCTATTCACTTTCTCTTAAAAACTTTGCTGCCTCTTCAGGCAGAGACGGACATATATAAAAACCTGTCCCCCACTCAAAACCTGCAACTTTAGTAAGCCGAGGAATAATCTCTATATGCCAATGAAAATCTTCCTCGATTGTTGACCAGTACCCGCGGTGTGGCCTTCTAAAAGGCGCCGTGTGAATTACATAGTTGTAGGGAGGATCATTGAGCAAATTCTTTATCCGCATAAGAACTTTCTTAACCACACTTGCTAAAGGATAAAGAGAATCGTAAGGCGTAGTATAAAAGTCAGGTGAATGCTCTTTAGGTAATACCCACACCTCAAAAGGAAATCTGGGAGCAAAAGGTACAAGGGCCACAAACCCATCTTCATCTAAAACAAGTCGCTCCTTCTGTGATAACTCCTGCTGTATCATATCACAAAAAACACAACGTTCATGATAATCAAAATAAAATTTTGCACCCTCAAGCTCTTCCTTAACTCTCTTTAGGTTAACTGGCGTTGCGATAATCTGTGAGCGAGCATGCCTTACCCTTCCTCCGCCAGCATCCCAACTATAATTTTTAAAAACTAATACATATTTTATATTTTCATCTTTCTCTATTTCTTTTATTCTTTCCTCATAAGTAAAAAACACATCCCTTATGTTTTCAACTTCCAAATCAGCCATATTCCCTATGTGTTGGGGACACTCTACAACCACCTCATGTTTACCCAAGCCATTCATCAAATCATAAGGGCCTTTTCCTTTCTTCCATAAGCCATGGTCACCAACTAAGAAAGGCTTTATACTGGGAACCACTCTCACTTTCCATTTCCCCTCATTATCCTTTATAGAGAAAACTTCGGCAGGCGTAAGGTGCTCTTTGCCATAACAAAAAGGACACTCCTTCTCTGGAGGAGAAGAGTCTATTATCTTGAAATCCTTGGGTCTCTTTGCCCTTTCTGTGGCAATAATTACCCATCTACCAATTATAGGATCTTTTCTTAACTGGGGCATAGTTTATTTGTTAGACACCTATTATAGCAATTTTTATTTAAATTGCAAGGAGAAGAAAATAGAAAAAGAAAAGGCAATAGAAGCTGAGAGGTAATAAAACAGTAAGAAAAATAGCGTTATCTATATCCAATTAAAAATATAGCTCCGCTACCATTTCCTGTAACAGGCTGACCTAAAGATGTACAAATTATCATATTATTGCTGGTAAGAGGAAGCCAAAAAGTATCTGAGTTGTAAGACCAAGCAACTTGGGCATAAGGATGGGCGAAAAAATAATGCGCATATTCTGTGGTTCCTTCCCGTGTGTATATTTTAAATTCAAGATTTCCTTCAGGGTTGTTGTAATCGCCTGTTCTTATATATACATAAATAAGTACTTCTTTTGCGTTGGAAGGTACAATACCACTTAACGGATAGGAAACTGTTGTTATAGAGTTAGTGGGTAGAGCCCCAAGATATATCTTTCCAGGAAAAGTCCATGTAACCCGTCTTGAGCCTACAGCATCCCAAATATAACCAGTGCCATCAAACCTGCAAACTTTTAGAATATGTTCTCCTGAATCATAACAAAGTGACCCTTCCACACTAGAGTTACAGGGGGTAGAACCACAGGAATGGGGATAAAGCCTGAGCTGCCTGTATACACCATAAGGAGAGGGATAATAAGTAACAATAGTCAAAGTCTCTGGTGAACTCTGTCCATACACTGCGCCTGCTGAGATCATAATACCAATAATAAGAAAGCTTCCTGCTTTCTTCATCTCTTTTTTATTATACTACACAAATACTGGCTTGCGCTGAATTCCTGCTTAAGGATATAGAAACAGGCAACAACTGTCATTACTGATTATTTCTCTTTAACCTTAAGGAAACGGCGCTTACCAATCTTAAATATAGCCTCTTCTGCAGGAAGGACAAATTTCTGGGCAGAGACAATCTGCCCGTTACAGGTTATCCCCTTCTGTTTTAAGAGGCGACGCGCTTCATTCCTGGTAGATACACACCCTGATTTATGTAAAACATCAATGACATCAATCTCTCTGCCAGAAACCATATATTCGGAAATATCCGAAGGGGTCTCTTTCTTAGAAAAAACTCTCTCAAACTCAACCCGCTCCTTATGCGCCTGATTGGTATTATGATACAAACTTACAATCGTCTCAGCAAGAAGCAATTTTGCCTCTTTAGGATGCATATTTTTTGCCTCTTTGATATCGACATCGGTCAACAAACGAAAATATTCCCACATAAGCTCATCGGATATACTCATAAGTTTGCCAAACATACTTTTTGGACTCTCCATTATTCCTACATAGTTACCCAGCGACTTAGACATTTTGTTTTGTCCATCAAGTCCTACAAGGAGAGGTAACGTAATAACTACCTGGGGAGACTGACCAAAACTTTCCTGCAAGTGCCTCCCTACGATAAGGTTGAACTTTTGGTCTGTGCCTCCAAACTCAATATCTGCTTCTACCATCACAGAATCGTATCCTTGAATAATAGGATAGACAAACTCTTGGATGGAAAGTGGTTTGTTGCTTTTAAGACGCTGAGAAAAATCGTCTCTTTCCATCATGCGAGCAACAGTGTACCGAGAAAGAAGTCCAACAAAATCTGAGGCAGACATCTTAGAGAACCATTCACTGTTAAAAAATATTTTGGTCTTATTTTTATCAAGTATCTTAAATGCCTGAGTTGTGTAGGTCTTAGCATTATCTTTTATTTCTTCGATGCTCAAAACTGGTCTTAACTCGCTTCTACCAGAAGGGTCTCCAATCCGCGCGGTAAAATCTCCAATTATAAAATAGATTATATGTCCTAAGTCCTGGATTTTGCGTAGTTTTCTTAAAAGCACCGTATGACCAAGATGAATATCACGTGCAGTAGGGTCAAAACCAATCTTAAGACGCAGAGGCTGCTTTTTTCTGAGGGATAACTCTAATTTTTTTAAGAGTTCCTCTTGGCTTATACAGTCAACTGTGTTTTCGGTTATAACTTTAAGCTGATTCTGGAGGATTTTCTTCATCTATCCGGGCAGAAAGCCCAATTTTTGCATTATCCGCATCAAGCTTAATTACCTTTACTTTCAAGGTATCGTGAGGCTTAAGAGACTGCATCTTCTCCTTATCTATCTCTCCTGCAAAAACCAAGCCTTCTAAATCCTCTTCAAGCTTTACAAACACACCAAAGCTAGCAACCTTGACTACCTCAGCATCCAATATCTTACCAATGGGGTAACGCTCAAGAATCTGGGGCCAGGGGTTTTCTTTAAGCTGCTTCAGTCCTAAAATAACTCTTCGGTTTGCTTTGTCTAACCCCAGAACTTTAAACTCATAACTGTGAGATCTTCTTACAATATCTTGAGCACGATTTACGCGGCGGGTCCAGGAAAGGTCATCATTATAAATTGCACCTTCCAAACCACTTTCAAGCTCTACATAAGCACAATGTTCTCCGAAACCACTAATTTTCCCTTTAACAGTAGAGTCCACTTTAATTATATTCTCAATATCTTCCCAGGGGTCACGCTCAAGCTGTTTTATACTCAATGAGATCTTTTTATTTTTGGGTTCTATCCCAATAACTTTAGCCTCAATTATATCACCAATAGCAAACGACTCAGATAAGTTAATGAACTTCTTCGACCAGGATATTTCACTTATATGCACAAGGCCTTCAATTCCCTTCTCAAGTTCTACAAACAGACCATAGTTTTGAATATTCACAATCTTGCCTTTTATAATCGAACCAACAGGATACTTGCTTTCTATCTCTTCCCACGGGTCAGGGGTAGTTTGTTTTAATCCCAAAGATATTTTCCCTTTCTCTTGGTCAAAGCTTAGAACCATAACCTCTATCTCATCTCCCACAGCAACCATTTCTGAAGGATGAGAAATCTTCTTCCAGCTCATATCAGCAATATGCAGAAGACCATCTACTCCTCCTAAGTCCACAAAAACACCAAAGTTGGTAATACTCTTTACTCTTCCCTTTCTTATCTGTCCAACCTCCAACTCACTCCATACCTTCTTTCTTTGTATCTCCTTCTCCAAACGTATGGCGTCTTTCCTTGACACAATAAAATTCTGCTTTATCTTGTTCATTTTTACTATCTGAAAGTAAAACTTACTTCCAATCACATCAGTATCGCCTGCTCTAAAAGCAGAAAGGCTCTGGGGCAAAAACCCTTCAACTCCAAAAACTCTTACCATATAGCCGCCTTTTACCTTGCGGACAACAACACCTTCCACTAAGTCGCCCTCTTTATAATTATGGGAGAGTTTCTGCCACCCTTTGGTCTCTTGAGCTTTAGAGTAAGAAAGAATTATTCTACCCTCCTCATCCTCAACATTATCCACATACACCTCTACATCCTTGGTACTCTCCAAATCAATATCACTGAACTCGTCCTTAGGAATTATCCCCTCTGACTTATATCCTACATCAACTACTACACCTTGAGAGCTAATAGCAACAATTTTCCCCTTTACGATATCACCTTCCTTTAACTCTTTAATTGATTCAAAATATGCATTCTGTAACTCTGTCTGAACATTATCCACTTTAATTCACCCTCCTTCTTAAAATAATTTTTACAATTATCTCTTAATTTACTATGCTTGTCAATGATAAAACTAAATATTTTCTATTCTATTCCACACTTTTTGTGTTATATCTTCATAACTATCGCCAGGAGATAAATTCTCCACAGACGAAAAAATAACTTTAATAGGGTGTGGTTTTATCAATGTTCCTCCCTTAGGAAGTGCTTTGTCTGTTCCTGTTATTTTTGCTACTACAACAGGGGCTCTACTTTTCCGACATAAAAAACCTACACCTTCAAGTGGTTTGCCTCTATAAGCACGGGTTCCCTGAGGAAAGATAACTATAGGTTTTTTACTTTTCAAAATATTTATTGCTTTTTTAAGAGAAGAAACTCCTGGTTTATCTCTTTTCAAAGGTATAGCCCCTAATGTTTTTAAAAAAGAGGAAAAGAGAAGATTTCTAAATAGTTCTTCTTTTGCAAGAAAATAGATTCTGACGGGAGACGCTGCACCCAAAACCACAGGGTCTAAATTGCTCAAATGATTAGAAGCAAGAATAAACCCAGTATTCTTAGGAATAAATTCCTTTCCTTTTACCTCAAGACGGAAGAACACCTTAAGAATAAATACTATAATTATCCTAAGAATTGCGTAGAGCATAAATTACCATAAACAGCAAGAATCTATAGAGAATGAATTATTCTCCTACCTAAGCTAATTAAGCTACTCAATTCTTTTTTCGAGCGTGCTTCAGCATAAACTCTTATTATTGGCTCTGTTCCTGATTTTCTAAACATAAGCCAGCTTTCTTTGGTTATAAGCTTTATGCCGTCGCTTTTGTTAATTCTTTCAATCTTCTTCCCTAAAAGACTTTGGGGAATTTTCATCTTATCAAACGAACCTCTAATTCTCTTTATAGAAAAGGAGGTTCTTGTATAAAACCACCTCCCGTGATTCCTCCACAAATCATTAAGCAACTCACCAAAACTTTTTCTCTCGTATGCAATCATCTCAAGAAGCATAAGAAAGGAGGCTGAGCCATCACGTTCAGGTATGTAATTTTTAAATCCAATCCCTCCTGCCTCTTCTCCTCCTATAGAAATAAGGTTCTCTTTAAAAAGATTAGAAATATATTTAAAACCAACTGGAGTCTCATAACACGGCACACCCAAAGACAAAGCTACGACATCAACTAAATTGCTGCCCACAACGGTCTTGCCAATCCCAATACACCCTCCTCTATTTTTTGCCACGTGTATTGCCAAAAGAGGAAGAATAACCTGCGCATTAATGAATTCACCTTGGCTAGTCACTGCAGCAATGCGGTCAGCATCACCGTCTAAAGCAATGCCTAAATCATACTTTTCTTTCTTAACGCGTCTGATAAGAGCGCTTAAGTTCTCTTCAATCGGCTCAGGATGTCTTCCTCCAAAAGAAGGGTTAAACTCACTATTAAGATAATCTATCTTTATAGAAGATGGCTGAATAACCCTTTCAACAAAACCATTTCCCACCCCATACATATTGTCCATCAATATCTTTAATTTAAGCTTCCTTATCTTCTTAATATCGAAAAAGCCCTTAAGAAATTTCACATATGCGTTATCCAAATTCTTTATCTCTACAAATTTTCTGGTCATGGCTTCCTGCAAAGGCATATCTTTTATTTTACTTTTTCCTAATAACCTTTCTATCTTATCGGTCAATGACTTATCTGCTGCTCCCCCATCTTTTGTTTTTATTTTTAAGCCGTTGAACTTTGCAGGATTGTGAGAAGCTGTTATCATAACTCCCAAATCGTACTTTCCATAGAGCGTATGGAAACTTACAGTAGGAGTAGGAATACTTTTAGAAGACAAAACAACATTTATCTTATTTGCCGCAAGAACACAGCTTACCTGGGCGGCAAACTCCTGTGAAAGAAACCTCCTGTCATAACCAATAACCACTCTTTTCCTCTGTCTGCCTTCCTTCTTTAAATAATGAGCAATTGCCTGAGAAACCAATTTTACATTGTCAAATGTGAAATCATCGCCAATTACTCCTCTCCAACCATCCGTGCCAAACTTAATCATCCAACGCTCCTTTCTTTTAAAGATAAAGCTTATGCCTCCTAATATAGTTTAACACTTTCTGAGGAATCAAATATTTTACAGAAATGCCTTTCTTTATATAGCTTCTTAACAGGGAAGAGGTAATTTCTATATTCACAATATCAATTGTCATAAAGCCTTTTTTTCTTAATGGAGCGTTCTTTCTCTCTACAACTACTACTGTTGTTAGCTTTCTTATTTCTCTATAATCTCGCCAGGCAGTAAAGTTATTGGCTAAATCTGAACCAATAATAAGAAAGAAATTCCTTTTAGGATACCGTTTCTTAAGCGCCCTCAATGTGTCGATGGTATAAGAAATACCTCCTCTTTTTATTTCCCAGTCTAAAACTTCAAAATAAGGAGATCCTTCTATCGCAAGTTTAACCATCTCAAAGCGTACCTTTCCCTCAACAAGATAAGTTTTCTTATGAGGAGGTTTGTTGGTAGGCACAAAGATAACCTTGTCTAAGTTCAACTTCTCCCTTGCGGTCTCTGCTAAAACAAGATGTCCAATATGAGGAGGATTAAATGTACCCCCTAAAATCCCTACACGCATAATCAAAAATAGTTTTTAGTTTCTCGCCCATAGTTCTTTTTACTAACAGCTTATTGTTTTATAAACTAACAGCTAAGAGCTATGGGTTAATTTTATTCTCTTATCTGCCCATCTCCGTAAACTATATACTTGTATGTTGTCAAATCTTCCAGTCCCATAGGACCACGGGCGTGAAGTTTATCTGTAGATATCCCTATCTCTGCTCCCAGCCCAAACTGATTACCATCACTGAAACGAGTAGATATATTAACAAAACAACAGGCAGAATCAACCTCGTTTACAAATTTTGTAGCGTGATTAATATTCTCGGTAATTATACTCTCAGTATGATGCGAGCCATAATAATTTATATGCTGTATCGCTTCCTCTATATTAGAAACTACCCTTATAGAAACAATTAAATCGAGATATTCGGTATACCAGTCAGTAGTCTTTGCCAAAGAAACAGAAGGCAATATTTTTCTTGTCTCTTTGTCGCCTTTTATTTTTACTTTATACTTATCAAATTCTTTCTTAAGAAGCAGTAAAAACTTTCTGGCAATTCTTTTATGCACAATAATAGTCTCTACTGCATTGCAAACAGAAGGACGCTGAACTTTGGCATTTACACAAATTTTTACCGCCTTCTGTATATCTGCATACTCGTCAACAAATATATGGCAAACTCCTTTGTAGTGTTTTATGACAGGAATTAACGATTTTTCTGTTACGCTCCGAATAAGTTTTTCTCCTCCGCGGGGAATTACTAAATCAATATAGTCATTCTTCTTTAAAAGCTTATCGACAATCGAATAATCCATACGCTCTATCACAAAAAAGGGCTCAAACTCTAATCCCTCCTTAAAAGCGGCTTTTTTTAAAACTTTTGCAATAGCGAGGTTTGAGTTTATAGAACTGGAGCCTCCTCTCAAAACACACACATTCCCCGACTTAAAACACAAACCCACGCAATCACTGGTAACGTTGGGCCGGGCCTCATAAATAATAAGAATAACTCCTAAAGGGACTCTTACTTTATTTATAAACAACCCATTAGGGCGGCGCCACCCTGAGATGACCTCGCCTACAGGGTCAGCTAAATTAGCGATGTCTTCAAGACACCTTGCCATCTCCTCTATACGTTTATCACTTAAGGCGAGGCGGTCAATAAAACTTTTCTTCATCTTCTTGTGTTCTGCCTTATCGATATCTTTTTTATTCTCTTTCATAATAAAAGACTTATTTTCCCTAAGTGCTTTTGCCATAGAAAGAAGAACTCTATTTTTCACCCCTGTATTAAGGGATGAAAGACGATAGCTGTTGTTGCGGGCAATTTTTACAATACTATCTACGTAATCCATCTTTCCCCCTTCTTCACAAAATTATCCTGGTGGATAACTTCATGCATAAATTGCTTTCCCTTAAAACCTTCCAACTCATGGGCAGAATAATTTACCAGCCCCCGCCCAACAAAATTACCATTAGCATCAAATATATCTACGCAGTCTCCCTTATGAAAATTACCCTCAAATCCTGTAATACCAACAGGGAGCAAACTTTTTCCCTTTAATGAAATTGCCTCAGCTGCCCCTTTATCCACATAAATCTTTCCTTTAATCTTCTTGCTAAACGCTATCCATCTTTTACGTGCTCTCTCAACATTATTTGAAGGTAAGAAAGAAGTACCAATTTCTTCTTTATCTATAAGTAACTTCTTAAGTATGCCTCTACGCTTACCGTTAGCAACAACAGTCTCAACCCCACTTAGAGCAGCAATACGAGCAGCCTCTAATTTAGTAACCATACCCCCTGTAGTAAAACTATTATCTTCTTTCCTGGCTAATCTCATAATATTAGCATCTATAGTCTCAACCACTGGTATAACTCCATTCTCACCATATAACCCTTCAACATCGGAAAGAATAACTAATTTCTTTGCTCCCACAAGATCACTAACCAGTGCAGATAACCTATCATTATCACCAAACCGTATCTCTTCTGTAGACACAGTATCATTTTCATTAATAACAGGCACTACTTTAAGACTCAAAAGTCTGTTAATAGTATTGCGCGCATTCAAGTAACGAGTACGGTCATTAAAATCATCCCAGGTAAGAAGAAGTTGGGCACATCTTCTCTTGTAAGAAGAAAAAACTTTTGTATATAAATCCATAAGGACAATTTGACCAATAGCGGCAATAGCCATAAGAGAAGATAAATCAGAAGGACGACGGCGATAACCTAGCTTACTTAAACCGCACGCTATGGCTCCTGAACTAACCAAAACCACACGAAAGCCTTTCTCCTCCAGCTCAATAATGTCTTTAACGAGTGCCCGTAGAAAACTTTTATCTATTTCTCCCTTGGGCGCAAACACACTACTTCCTATCTTCACTACCACTTTCTTCATAATCACTATATTATTATATTCGCAACTTACAGTATCTTCGGGCAACTAACAAAATCTTCCTTTTTTATTTTATCAGTTTTAGCTGATAAATGAATACTTTTTTCTTTCTGAAGGGCTAAAGATTACTTAGAGGCTTCTAAGACACAACTATATCTAATATCTTAAGGCGGGTAAGAACTTGCCGATGTCCTTTTTTGCGGCGGTACTTCTTCCTTCTTCTGTATTTATAAACTGTTATCTTCGGCATCTTTTTTTCTCCTAAAATAGAGGCTTTAATTTTTACATTCTCAAGATAAGGGGCTCCTATTTTCGTTTCTTTATTCTTACAAAAAAGAAGTACCTTATCCAAAATAATATCCCCTTCACCTTTAATACGTTCCACAAGGAGTTCATCTCCCTTTTCTACCTTAAATTGTTTGTTTTTTATCTCAACTACTGCCCACATAAGGGAAAGATATTAACATATAATAGAGTAAACGTCAAGCATTTACTACAGTATAGCTATTTCTTGAATAAGTCTGGGTTCTCTTTAAGAAGAGAAACAAAAGCATCAACAACGTCAGGGTCAAACTGCGTTCCCTTGCAACGTTGCAATTCCTCTATGGCTTCTTCGATGCTTAACGCTTTGGCATAGGAGCGATTTGTAGTCATAGCATCGAAACTATCTGCAACTGCCATAATTCGTGCCCTTAAATCAATACTATCTCCTTTATTGCCATAAGGGTAACCCTTCCCATCAAAACGCTCATGGTGTTGCTCGATAAGTCTAATCACATCATTTAAAAAAGTAAGAGGCTTTAAGATTTCTGCTCCTTTTAAAGGATGAAGCTTTATCTCCTCCCACTCTTCCTTGCTTAGCTTTCCAGGTTTAGTAAGTATATTTTCATGTACCCCAATCTTCCCCAAATCGTGAAGCTGACAGGCTAAACGTATTACTTCTATCTGGGAAGAAGAAAAACCCATCTTTTTTGCAAGTTCTACAGCATAAGTTGTCACTCTCTCAGAATGACCTTTTGTATAATGGTCTTTTACCTCAATTATTGATGTAAGGGCTGCAATAATTTGTAAATATACACCTCTAAGATTGCTATAAAGCCTTGCATTCTCAACAGCTATAGAGGCTTGATCTGCAATCCCCTCTACCAATCTTAAATCTTCCTTTGTAAAAATCTCATGCGAACGTTTATTGTTAACGTTAATAACACCTATTTTTCTGCCTTTAAAAAGAAGGGGGACACTTATAAAAGAATGCGTAAAATACCTCTCCTCGTTTCTCTTAGCAAAACGGGCATCTTCTTCAATGTCTTCTACCAGTAGAGATATTTTGTTTTCAAGAACCCACCCTGATATCTCCTCTCCCATCTTTATCCTTGTGTTAACAATAATCTCATGCGGAAGCCCCTTGGCAGCCGCAATAAAAAGCTCGTTCTTGCTCTCATCCAGAAGAAGTAAAGAACACCTTTCTACATCTAACACATCGGCTGTTCTTTCAACAATGATACGTAAAACCTCCTCAAGTTGCAAAGAAGATGTAAGCTCCCTTCCTATCTCAAAAAGAAGGGTAAGCTCTGTAGTTTTTTCTCTTACTTTATCTTCTAAAGCGAGGTTATACTGGGTGAGTTTTTCTTTCATTATGTGTATCTCATCTATATACTCCTTCTCCTGTCTCTTAAGGCGGGCCATCTCTAAAATCTTCTTTACTCTTAGCATAAAGTAATCAAGCTGAATGGGCTTATAAATAAAATCGTCAGCATCTATCTGTATTGCCCTAATAGGTGCGTCCTTATCACTATAAGCAGTGACTATAATTACAGGAATCTTCACGGTAGGCTTTAACTCTTTAATCCGCTTTACTGTCTCAATACCGTCTATTCCTTCTCCCAGTCTTACGTCGGAAATAATGAGGTTAAAATCTTTTTCTTTCGCTAAACTTAAAGCTTCGTCCGCATTCCTTGCCTTATCTACTTCGAGCTCCTCGCGTTCAAGAACACGCGCTAAACTGTTGGAAAAGAGTTCGTCATCTTCAATAATAAGAACTTTCTCCTTTACGCTCATTATGCCTCCCTCTTTGTGAAATTCATTCTATCATAATTTTTATGGGATTAGAAATATTTTTTCTTAAATCGCACCAAATCAAATAT
>CAYVYZ010000025.1:0-21938 GCA_964455875.1 uncultured Planctomycetia bacterium
TTTTGATTCTACCTTTCTTTTTGGTATGAAGAGAACCACAGAATACACACCTAATTTTTCTCTTTTTTTCATTATCAACCTCCCCTTATCTAAGATGAACTTTGATAACTTATTATAACACATTGAAAATAAAAGGGTTAGTTGTAATTTTAGACCCAGTTAATATAACGCTGCCAAATTTTAATGACTTGAGCTAAATACTTTTATGGCTAAGGGAAGTACTATTGGTCCTTCTATAATATTATACGCTGCGTTACATCACAACTTTCGGTTGATAGCTATAAATATTGCTTTTAACAGTTGAATTTCATTTTTGGTAAGAGTTGTTCGAGAAAATATTCTTCTTAACGAGTACAAAATAGCCTCTTTTCTATCTGTTTTTAGCCTTATTTTCCTCAGAGTCTCTTCAATGAACAAAAACAGATTTTCTATGTCTTTTTTCTTGGCTAGCTCGAGATAATCAATATCTAAGATACTTTGGGTATATTCAAAAATCTTATAGCAAACAAGGCCTACAGAAAACGCTAGATTATAAGAAGGAAAAGACGAAGCAGATGGTATATAAAAAACACTATCGCACAAACTCATCTCATCTTTAGATAGGCCAAAGTTTTCTTTGCCAAAAAGAATAGTTATCTTGTGTTTCTTAGCAAAAGCTACAATGAAAGGCAAAATATTCTGAAGATTATATATAAACTTATAGCTTCTTTTTCTGCGTGTCGTACCAAAAACAAAATGAGAATCTCCCAAGGCACTCTTCAGATTGTCAAACAACTTCGCTTTCTCTAGTATATCACGGGCACGCTTGGCTACTTGAAAAGATTTCTCATTTAAATTAGGTTTTACTAGATAGAGGTTCTCAAAAAGGGTATTTTTCATTACCCTAGCACATAAACCGATATTCTCAGGAATCTGAGGGGAAACTAAAACAATGCGGATATTTTTGAAGATATCACCTCTAACGGAAGTTGATGCGCACACCTTTATCTTCCAAGAACTTAAACATCTTCTCTAATTCTTTCTCTTTACCCTCAAAACGAACTATTGCCCATCCCATTTCTGTGGAGAAAGATGCTTCCATAATATTGGGTATTACCTGAAAATGCTTGATAATGTAATAAAATATGGGATCATTCTTCAAATCTCCGGGGATAATAAGTTCTACCTCTTTTATACCCATTGTTTATCACCCTTTTAATTCTACCAGATTGCAGTCGTTCTGCCAATCATTCTTTTTAAATGAAATTATGGGCATTTGACCTCTAACTTTCCTTGAAACAAAAGTAAATGTCATTCTTTCCCTACTGTTGCAAAGATTCTCAGTCTAATTATATTGCCATCCTCTTTTATCAATAATCCCTCTAAAGAAATTTTACCTTCATAACCGTAGGGATCTAACTTAATATCGACCATAAATTTATCCTTTTCTTTAGATATATCTATTTTTAGACACTCACACAGTGATATTACGGAAACTATCTTTTCTTCAAAAACAAACCTATGAGAAAGAACTTTCTTCGAAGACACTTCACCAAAGTCAAAACTTACAACTTTCTCCTTTGGCTGCGCATAGCATACAAACACAAAAATAAGAAAAAAAATAGAGGCTACTTTAGCCATACCATAAGAACGGCCAGTCCTAAAAAGAACCATCCGAGCGCTGCCTTAATCAACCCTAAGTTTCTCTTTAAAAACTTGCTAAACTGCTGAGAAGTAAATCCAAATAAAGCCAAAACGAAGATAATGATAAGAGGAAAGACAAACATAATATTATAAAGAACAAGGTATGTAAAAGCCTTAAGGCGAAGCGAAGGAATTTTTAATATAAAAACAATGGTAGGAATATAAACCTGACCTGTGCAAGCTGCTTCTAAGATAGACACACATACTCCTACTACAAAAGATATAAGACATAGTTCTATTATCCGAGTATAATTTTTTTTTCTCAACCCTTTACCAATAATAATGTTTATTTTCTTTTTTAAAAACATGGGCAATTGTAGCACCATACCATCAGATGTCCCTGATTTCTTATACCTAAAGAAATCGTAAAAAGAAAAAACAGCAAGCGTAAGACACAGAGCCGCTACCATATAATAAAATCCTCTCATAAGTAGATAAAAATGTCGTAATGAATATAAAAAACTAAATAGCCCCAACCCAATAAGAATATAAGTAATAAATACGCTTAATATGTAAAAACTCCCTACATATATAATTTCCTGTTTGTTATAACCATAAACTGTAAGAAAAGATATAAAAAAGACTATAACAGCAAAGGCACAAGGATTAATACCATCAAGAAGACCTCCGCCAATAATTGTGAAAATAGACAGCTTCTTAAATTTCTCTATTAAGTTAACTCCTGAGAAAAAATAAGGGAAGGTTGTTCTTCTACCAGAATATCTATCAATCAGTGTCTCTAAATTACTCTCGATTTCCTTTACTCCATTTAAAAGAGTATTTCCAATAAGTATTGTAGGCACAACTGCTTTCTTTGTCGGGAACTGTTTCGCAAGACCCACCAAGACACTTAAGTTTTTTGGCTTATCAATATCGAGAGCTTCTAAAGTTAATCTATCTTTGTATTTTTCTAATATTTGAGACAAGAATTCTTTCTCTAATCTTATGCAGGCACCGCAATGAGGAGAGTAAAAAAGTACTACTTTAAGCTTATCTTTATCCTTAGCAAGTATACTCGTGCTTATTATGATAAAAAGAGAGAAAAGGGCAATTACACTTTTTTTTATGTTTTTCATATTTCTAAATTATACCAGAAAAATATTGATGAAAAAATATAAAATATTACAATATAGTATATGATTTATACTTTTGGTAAGGAAAAAGGAGTATTTACGCTTAAAAATCCAAACTTATATCCATATTTATATCTACCTCTCACCAATGCAAAAGGAACCCTTTTAAGTTCAATAAGTCCTCGTTTAGCAGGTGACATAAAAAGAGATAACGACCATTTCTTAACCCCTCCGGCAAGTATAGAAGATATAAAGCATAACCTCTTATGTCGCCGAGATTTCTTCTTAATGTTTCCTGATAAGTTAATACGCATTTCCGAACATAAAAGGAGCTCTCTTGAAATCGGTATGCTTTACCAAAAACTTTTTTGTATATACCCTGAAATAGAAGTGAGTATAACTAATTTTGTTCCTCGCACTATAGATGCAGAAGTTATGTGGATAAACATACGAAACAAAACAAGAAAAAACATTTCATTTGTCCCCACATCTTTTATCCCTCTTTATGGCAGAGGTGAGAAAAATTTACGAGACCATCGTCATGTTAGTTCTCTCCTTAATAGAGTATATTTTCAGAAGCACGGAATTATCTTAAAACCAACTATTTCATTTAATGAAAGTGGCCATTCTATAAACAGAACTTTATACTTCGTACTAGGATACTCAAATAACTCCCACCCTCCAGAAGGAATCTTTCCCACTTTAGAAAGTTTTTGTGGAGAACGAGGTAACATCTTTATGCCGGAGGCAGTAATTAAAAACCTCCCTCCTTACAAAAAGAAAATAAAAGATTTTGACGGCAAAGAATGCTGTGCTGCTTTAAGATTCAGGCGTATAACTCTTAAACCACTAAAGGAGGTAAATTTTGTGTTCATAATGGGCATCACTGACGAAGAAAAAATTATTACTCAAACTTTCTCTAAACTGAACAGTGTAGAGAAAGTAAAGAAGGAATTAGAAAGGACAAAAAAATACTGGCAAGAAGTTACAGATCATCTTCATATATCATTTGGTAATCGTGATTACGATAACTGGCTTAAGTGGGTAATTTTACAACCTACATTACGTAAACTCTTCGGCTGTTCTTTCTTGCCTCATTTCGACTACGGCAAAGGAGGCCGAGGATGGCGGGATTTATGGCAGGACGCTTTAAATCTTCTTCGGATAGAACCAGAAAAAACAGCCCGGCTTATTCTGCATAATTTCCGGGGAGTGCGTATTGATGGCTCTAATGCCACTATTATCACTAAAGATAATAATTTTATCTCTGACCGTAACCGGATAAGCCGGGTATGGATGGACCATGGTATATGGCCATTTCTCACTTTACAGGAATATATTCATACCACTGGAGACTTAAAAATCCTTCTTAAAAAACTTCCTTATTACCGTGACCACCAAATGAAAAGGGCAAAAGAAATTGATTATACTTATGTTCCTTCTGACCATACCCTAAAAACAAAAAACAACAAAACCTATAAGGGAAGTGTTCTTGAACATCTCCTTGTTGAGCTACTGGTACCTTTCTTCAATGTTGGTAAACACAACTTTATTCTACTTGAAAATGCTGACTGGAATGACGGTCTGGATATGGCTGCCGCTAGAGGTGAAAGTATAACTTTTAGCTCTATGTATGCCTACAACTTAGAGGAACTAGCATCCTTTTTGGAAATCCTCTCCAAAACCCACTCCCATATAGAACTTTTTGAGGAGCTTACCATTCTTCTTGACAGAATAACCCATCGCCCTATAAATTACAACAGACCTCAGCAAAAACAAAATATCCTTAACAGATACTTAGAAAAAACAAAATACACTTTAAGTGGGAAAATACGAAAAATCCCTACCAAAAGTCTTATTTATGACTTAAGAGAAAAATCTTCTTGGCTTAAAAACCACATCCGCAAACATGCATGGCTAAAAGAAGGCTTTTATAACGGCTATTATGATAACCGCTCAATAAGAGTAGAAGGCAGGCACTCAGGAACAACTCGTATGATGTTACCCTCTCAGGTATTTGCCATTATGAGTGGTGTTGCCACACATAAACAGATAAAAAGCATATGGCGCGCCATAAAAAAACACCTTTATGATAAAAATCTGAAAGGCTTCCGGCTAAACACTAATTTCAAACAACAGTATTATATGGAGTTAGGACGCGCCTTTGCTTTCTCTTATGGAGAGAAAGAAAACGGCGCATTCTTTAATCATATGAACATTATGCTGGCATTCGCTCTTTACCAACGCAAGTTCACCAAAGAAGCAGAAGAAGTTTTATCTTCAGTCTATCAGATGAGTATCTCTGCGCGCGCTAAAATATATCCTATGATTCCAGAATATTTTAATGATGAAGGGAAGGGCCTTTACTTATACCTGACCGGCTCAGCAAGCTGGTATATCCATACCCTTCTTAAACAAGTGCTGGGCATACAATACAACCTCGGTAATCTTATTATAAACCCTTCTTTTACCAGAAATTTTTTCAAGAAAAACATAGAAACGAAATTCTTATGGAGTAATAAAAAGGTGCGTCTTACTTATCTCTTAAACCAGAAATCTAAAGCGGGTATATACAAAATAAAGAAGGCTTATCTCAACAAAAAAGAAATCATACCCCATAAGGGAAAAATAGAGATACCTGCCTCCCAACTATCTTTCCATCGTTCCATAAACCTACATATAATCGTAGGATAATCTTCAAATTTCCAACACTTATGAAGAAGGAGAATAATAAAGTATCAATTCTCGAAGGCGCCGTTTGATATCCTCTGTTATATACCTACTCTTCCCCCTAACATCATCTAAGGCTTTCTTAAAATATTTGAAAGAAAGGTCATATTTACCCATCTTATAGTAGGTATCAGCTATGCTATATAAAGTTTCGGGACGAGTATTCTCAAATTCCAGAACTTTGTGAAAACACAAGAGTGCTTCGTTGTAATTCTCAAGGAAGTTAAGAAGCCATCCTTTGTTGTGGTAAAGTTCGATACATTCTTTATCTCTTTTTATTCCCTCGTTAAACCATCGCAAAGCATCTTCATAAAATCCCATCTCAGCAAGACAAAGAGCTTTATCATTATAACTGCAACCGTCATTGGTACGTATATTTATAGCCTCATCTAGAAACTCTATGGCTTCCTTAAAATTCTTCTTAAGAATATACTTCTGGGCAGAAAAATAATTTATAAAGAACAAATCGTTATCTTTGCGAGCAATCTTTAGAGCTTTTCGAACGATTATTTCTGCACGCCGCATATGAAAAAAGGTTATTTCCCTGTCTAACTTTTTACGTAATCTTTCTAGATTTTCTGACACAATATTCCTCCTACATTATAATCAACCCTAAGCACATTAAACCCTACCTCTTTAAGATAAGCTCTTATGCGAGCAGGAAAATCCTTTCCTCTTTTTATACCATAGAAAGGGGTATAATGAAACAACCTCCCCCCTTTTTTCAAAACCCGATATAGCTTGTGATAAAAGTTAGTAGAATAAAGGAGAGGAGAAATCTTAAAGGTTGGTGGGTCATGAATTATACAATCAAAATAAGAAGAAAAAAACTTCTCAATGCCCTTTTCTACAGCCTCCCTTTTAATTTTTATATTCGATAATCTAAAAAGTTCCCTTGATAGAGGGTTAATCCGAGCAATAAAATAAATATTTTTATCTTTTTCAAAAGTATAAACCTCCTTACTGTTATATGCCGCCATAATAGCAGTGTAACCGAGCCCCATACAGGTATCAAGCACTCTCCCATAGGGCCTTATGAGTCTAATTTTTCCCTCTGTGTCTCTACGAGGGGAACATCTGGTTATCCTGTGCATGGGTACCGAACCAATAGTAACCGTAGGCCAATCAGCTGTAGGCATAAGTTTATAAAATCTCCCGGTTTCGCCATCAAAAAAGGCAACAGGGATAAGTCCTTCTTTCTTAAGAAGATAACAAACATTGTCTTTGAGCTTAGTCTCTAAGTTTATTATATAGCCACCTTTAACTATAAGTGTGTTTTTTACTCTTCTAACATTAACTCGCTTTTTGCCAAAATCAACCTCTAAGGCCCCTCCTTCCTGCGATACTTTATGAAGTACCTCTTCTATATCTCTCTTTAGAACAATCATAAATATATTATAAAATCATTAAATTCCCTTGACAAATATTTATATTGGATTATAAAATATCTAAAGTGGTTCTAAGAAATTTAAGGCTCAACTAACAAAAGGAGGTGTTTAAATGAATAAGGCTCAATTAATTGAGGCAGTAGCAAAAACCACCTGCACCAAGAAAGAGGCTCAAATGGCAGTAGAAACTATTCTTGAAGCAATAAGAAATTCTTTAAAGAAAAAAGAGCCAGTTACAATCTCTGGATTTGGCACATTCAGGGTAAAAGAAACAAAAGCAAGAATGGGCAGAAACCCCAAGACAGGAGAAACCATTCAAATCCCTGCAAAAAAGAAGATTGCTTTTAGGGCTTCTAAAGAATTAAAATCTATTGTTAAGTAACCGAAGGAAAAATCGTAATTAAGCAAGGAAAATTCATTGTTTTTAGGGAGGAGTGCTTTAAGAAGATGCTTTCTTAAAGCAAGCAATAAAGAAACCTTCCATAAATTCAGTAGGGATAATCCGTAAGGTTAACCGTAGAGAGGACGAAAATTTTTTGTTGCGCCATCTTAAGAGGCCTCTCTTTACATTCTTAAAAGGAACTTCGACGGGAAGAAGAGATATATTATCCTTAAACTTACCCAATGCCCAATCAACAATCTCTTCATTCTCTTCAGGAGAAAAAGTACAGGTAGAATAAACAAGTATTCCTCCCTCTTTAAGGGCATAGAAAGCGGAAGAAAAAAGCCTCTTCTGTTTGTGTGCCATCTCTTTTACTTTTCTATATTTCCAGTACTTAAAACTGCGAGGATTTTTAATATAAAATCTTCCCTCAGCTGAACAAGGAGCATCTAAAAGTACTTTATCAAAATAATCGTAAAACTTCCTTCTTATTAAGACACCATCCAAAAGAACAACTTTAACAAAACTTGCCCCCTGGATTTTAAGATTGGTCAAAAGCTTATAATAACGGGTGCGTATTTTCTCAACAGCAATAATCTCTGTCTCCTCTTTAACCAGAGAGGCAATTTGTGTAGTCTTTGCTCCAGGAGCAGCACATAAATCAAGGATCTTCTCTCCTTTTTGTGGCCGAAGAATCAATGGAGGAATCATACTGGAGATGTTCTGAACATAAACCAAACCTTCTCTATAAATAGACGTATTCTGGAAACGTCGCATATCGCTTTTAAGAATAAATGCTCCAGGGGGCCACTCTAATTCTCTTGCCTTTATATGCTCCTCTATTAATTTTCTGCGTAAAGATTTTAAATCTGTTTTAAGATAATTTACACGGAAACTCTGCTCTTTCTTAGATGTAAAACTACGACAGATATTGTTATAATCATAAGGATAAATTTGCTTAAGACGCGATAAAAATTCCTCTGGTAATCTGTAGACTTCTTGTTTCATAAACTAACCTCACAAGGCAAAGAAGATTTAAAGAAGAAGTTTTTGCCAAGATGAAAAATAAATTCCACTTTACTAATATCCCACATATCGTTATAGAAATAATCCTGGAGTGCTTCAGCATATACCACCTCTGCTATGAAAATAAAATGGTCCCCGGCCTCTATGGTGTTAGCTACCTTACATTCTAAAGAAGCAACGCATTCTTTAATAGATGGAGCCTCTTTAAGAACGCTGGGGCTTACGGGATTAAATCCTACATCCTTAAATTTATCCGTTTCTCTTCCTTTAAGACGACCACATAACATAACTTTATCAAGATAACTCCAAGAGGGTACATTAATTACAAGCTCTCCGCTTTCTTTAATAATAGAAGAAGAAAAGTGCTTCTTAGCCAGGGCTACTGCTACAAGAGGTGGCTCCTTAGAAACTGGCATCTGCCACGCACAGGTAGTAATATTCCTCTTACCTTTATGCCCACAACTTACAAGGACAACCATACCACAGTTAATAAGCCGGCTGGCAACTGAACTATCAATCTGTTTTTTCATAATTCTCCTCCTTAATTTTATATAACTTTAAGGCCAATTTTTCGGGCGTATAATAAGACCTCTCTGTACTCATCAGGGGTTATACGCCGACGAAGCTCCTTAACTTTGTGAGCCTCATAACAAGGGTGATACTGCTCCATTATATTGACACAAGCTGAAGGCGAAACTTCTTTTATAAAATCAAGCACAGCGAACGAACCCGCAAGACGGTTGGGTAAAACCAGATGACGCACAAGAAGACCTTTCTTGGCAACGCCTCCTTCTATTTCAAGGCCACCTACCTGCCGATACATTTCTTTTAATGCCTCTTTTGCAACATCCCAATACCGCAAGACCGCCGACAACTTTTCTGCTACATTGTTAGAAGAATACTTTATATCAGGCATATATATATCAAAGACACCATCCAAAAGTCTCAAAACATCCCTACTATCATACCCTCCGCTATTATAAACAAGGGGAATATTAAGACCCTCTTCTATTGCGATACAGAGCGCTTCAACAATCTGGGCTACCAGATGAGTAGGAGTTACAAAATTTATATTCTCTGCCCCTTGTTTTTGAAGATAAAGCATCATTTGTGCAAGTTCCCTCGCAGAAACTTCTTTTCCTTCTCCGAGGTGAGAAATAGTGTAATTCTGACAGTATGTGCACCTCAAATTGCAGTATGAAAAGAATATCGTTCCCGAACCACCTCTGCCAACAAGTTCACGCTCTTCTCCAAAATGCAAAAAGGCACTGCTTACAATTGCAAATCTGCCTGTTTGACAAAACCCTTTTTCTCCTTTTAACCTATTTACTCCACAGTTACGTGGACACAAATCACACTCTCTAAGACGCTCGAATAAGTAATCTCTCAGTTTTCCCAACTTTTCGCGGGAAGAAACCAAATACGATGCTCTCATAAGAATCTCTTTTTCATCTTAAAAGCAACTATTAAAGCTATCACAAAATAGAAAAAACTAAAAATGTACACTCCCGGATGTTCTATAAAATACTGGGTTACTTTCTGAGGGGAAAATCCCTTTATGCTTGCTAAAATTGCTTGTATCCAAAATATACGTGGGGGAGAGGCCAGTAAAACCGCAATAATATATCTTTTTAAAGGTACTTTACTTAACCCAAAACTTAAATCTAACACTCGATAAGGTATAAGAGGAATAAACCTAAGAAGAAATATCCACCCCAGATTAACATCTCCTAATCTCTCATAAAATTTCCTGAACCTACCTTTGAGCTTCTGCTCCACAAATTCTTTTCCTAACATATTACTAAGATTAAAGAAAATAATAGCATTTATTATCTCTGCAATATAAATAAGAAACGTACTTAAATAAGCGCCAAAAAGAACAGCTCCTATTATCTTTAAAGGGTCTTTTAGGTACCAAATAAAGAATGTCCCTACTACATAAAGAAAAACAAAGATTAGAGAAGCATAAAGAGGAGAAATTCTTCTCAGTAAATCATTTATCTTTTTATGGTCAATAGAAAACATATTACCCAAAACAAACAATATAACTATAAGCAAAATCAATATTATAAATCGGACAAATGTACTATTTTTTATTATCTCCTTCATTGAAATTCCTTCTTCTCAGCTGACCGCAGGCAGCTTCTATATCTTGACCGCGAGCTTTTCTTAGAGTAAAGAATACGTTTTTCTTCTTTAGGATATCTTTAAATCTATTTATATCATAAACAGAAGGAGGCTGCCAGTTAAAATAAGAAGAAGGATTGTAAGGAATCAAGTTTACCTTACAGTTAATTGTTCTAACAAGACTAGCAAGTTTATATGCATCTTCCTCTGAAGAGTTAACTCCTTTTATGAGGATATATTCAAAAGTCACGGGAAATTTATACCTTTTAGCATATTCCTTTGCGGCTTTTATAACTTCTCTTAAAGGGTATTTTCTGTTAACGGGCATAATCAATGACCTTTTTTTCTCGCAGGAAGAATGCAAAGATACTGAAAGTCTTATCCCCAAATTTAAAGAAATTAGTTCCCTTATACGCTGGGGTATTCCACATGTAGATATACAAATCCTTTTTTTTCCAAAATATACACCATAAGGAGAAATTAAAATCTCTATACTTTTTACTAAATTATCAAAATTATCCAGTGGCTCTCCTATACCCATAAACACAATATTGGTAATTTTAAGGGGCTCAATAACTCTTTCTACCTCTAAAAACTGATTAATTATCTCTGAAACCTTCAAATTTCTCTTAAATCCTCCTATTCCACTTACACAAAAACGGCAGCCAAATTTGCACCCTACTTGGGTAGAAACACATAAAGTAAGCCGCCTCCCTTCAGGAATAACTACACTTTCTATAGCATCGCCATCGCTTAAGGAAAATAAAAACTTCTGTGTTCCATCTCTGGATATTCTTTTTTCTATTACCTTAAGAGAAGAAAAATAAAAATTTTTCTTTAGATAATCTCGTGCCTCTTTTGAAAGGTCTGTCATTAAAGAAAAATCTTTTATTTTTTTCTTATAGACCCAACTAAAAATCTGACGAGCATAAAATCGAGGGTAACCGTCCTCCTCTAAATATTTTTCGAGCATTTGAAGTGTAAAATTTTTGAAATCTTCCATCTTTATGGTGAGGTATATTTAAAAAATTATACTATGGAAATAAACCTAAAGGAAGGATTAACTACATAAAAGAAACCGTTAAGCCAAACAATAGTCCATACATATAGGTGTTACTGTCTGGCTCAACAAAATAACCAACAGGGACTCCTCCTGATGTAACCAGACGGGTATCAGACTCATTGATACGCCAATAGGTGTAGTAAGGGGTAAAACTTAAAGCTATGCGTTTGCTTAAAGCATATTTTATAGGAAAACTAAGTTCTAGTCCCCAAACTGTACCTAAAGTAAATGTTGTCCCATCGTAAAGCTCAGAATGCATTTCTCTGAAATCTTCAGGGGCATACATTATTTCTCCTTCAAAACCGACAATCCACCTTTTGCTTAAAAGCCATTCTATGCCTCCTCCGAAACCAAAATAAAACCAAGAGTATTTCTCTTTATATACAATAACTCCATTTATTACTCCATTTTCCCCACGATACCATACTCTTTTTCCAAAATCCACATATCCAAAAATCTCTCTATCTTTAGAAACTCTTCTTTTTCCTCCTAATTTTACACCATAGCGGTAAATATCCAAATTTGCCTTGTAATAAAATGGGTCCCCTCCGCTTGTAGCACCATCGTATTTTACCTTACCACTGTTGTAACGAAAGTAACCCTCAACAAAAGGCCTGCCTCTAATGATATCGTTATATTTACTGCTTACATACCCAAGCTTGGCATAAAATCCCCATACACCACCTGTCTCTTTATCAAGAGTAGAACCATTGTTATCTACCTCTCTATAATGAATATAATACCAGTTTCCACCCATTGAAACATACAATCTACCTTTCTTGTTACTAATATATCTCTTACCAACATAAGGCTGACTTACAATATTCTTATATTCCTTTTTTGCTTTACTGTAATTTGCTCTCTTAGCTTCAAGTATTTTATTCTTTAGCTGGGCAATCTTTGTTTCTATTCGGTCTAACTCTTGAGAAATGCTTTTACTTCTTGGTTTAGAATTGTCATAACCATAAGAAGGAGTGGAAGTAGATACACACAGGAAAGTAATTGGAAGAATTAAATAATGTAACTTCATTTGTTTTACTATATCATTAAAAATTATTGTCTGTCAACAAAAAAACACACCTTCCTGCAAGAAAGGTGTGTTTTTTGTATCTACAAAATTTTAAATTAGAAAGTAAACTTGATAGAGCAATACATGTGGTCGTTGTTGCGAAATTGACCGTTAGAGCCGTAAGCCGGCCCCCAGAAATGATGATAACCCAGCGTAAGCCACAGATTGTCTCTTAGCTCATACTGAGTTTTAAAAGATATCCGCCCATCATTGTCATCGTTATAAATTATCAAAACTTCTGGTTTAAGGCGTTCATGCATAAAATCAGTGGAAACTTTCAAGGTAAGGTAGTTTTCAACTTTCTCCAAGAGTCCATAGGTATAGGAATTCAATACCTGATAACCTCCAAATGTCTTTTTGTCATGGATAAACTGGGCGAATTGTAAAGAAAATAACCAGTTAGTAAAAAAGGTCTTATCAAACCCTAAAACATAGGTGTATTTATCAGTGCGCTCTGTAAGTTTCCTTGAACCATGCGTTCCATAATATGTAGGCTCATTGTGAAAATAAGCAAATTCTCCCCTTATGGTCCATCCTTCAAAAGGGCCAGGGTTAATAAAAGATTTGTTAAAAGAAAAACCTATTAAGTGCATAAGCTTATGTCTACGTGAGACTTGATAGTGACCAAATAAAGTATTAGGAATAACCGGAGTAAAAGAATCAGTATATGTATAAGCACTTGTAGAATATCCATAAAGCCAGTTTAAAGTATACTCAACACTATCACCAATCATAGAACGCCAACGCAAGCCAACCCGTGAATTCTTAAACTGCTTTGGTGGCCTGTACAGTGTCTCCTGGGCTGTACCTCCAAAAGAAGCATTAATTCCCTTAAATGTATCCCATGCATTATTTGCTTTAAAGGCAAAAGGAGCATTTGCAGGAGCAGACCTAGAAGCTTCAAAATCAGGAATAAGTAAAAACTGTAAAGTTGAGTTTACTTGCGGTGAATATTCTACCTTTACCATCCACAGAGGAATCCTAATATCAGCAAAGTCATATAACCAGTAATAACTTAAATCAAAAGGCATAACGCGGTCTAAAAAAGGAAGTCCGTCAGCCTGCCCCCATACTACTTGTTGTTTACCAATTCTAATATCAAGTTGGTCAGAAACATAATCTAAATAACAATCTCTTAGCCATTCTGTGCGTTGAGTATTACCCATTTTTTCTTGATTCTTATCAAATACAGTGTCATTACGTATATCATAAGCAGCGTCGTAAAAATAACGACCATGCATAAAGAATGTCCAGTTATCACTTATTTTATATTCTCCTTCCAAGTCAAAAGTGTTTTTAAAAGAAGAAAGGAACTGATGCGAATTATCATTGTTAGTCTTAACCCAAACTTCTGTTTTTAAATACCCAGCCATTTCAATGTTGTCGCCTACCTGAATAGCAAATGCAGAGGAAAAAAGTCCCGCAATAAAACTTGCTATGCATAATATAAATAATATTTTTCCTGACCATAACCTTACCATTGTCTTACACCTCCTTTATTCAACCTACACTCCATACTCAATAGACCATAGACTATTGACCATTGGCTATAGACTAAATTCACCACCTTGAACGCATCAAGGCTTTAACCGTAAAATTCTGTTCACTTAAACCCTGGTCGTATTTTGTACCACTCATTATAATTGAAGTACGATGGCCAGTCCGTAAGTCCCTACACTCCAGAGATATTTGACTCTGATATTTCTTATCTCCTATATTCGCCCAGACCCATTCTCTAAAGAGGGTCTTAAACAATTTACCCTTCTTATCGTAATACTCTTCAAATATAGTTCCTCCAGTATCTTTATCAACCCAGACAATTCGTTTAGAATAATACCAATGAGGCTTCTTGGGCTTGCATTCAATTACAAAACAGGGAGTACCTTTAAACTTAACTTCGCCTGTTTGTTCGAATTTATACCCACTAAAAGTTTTCTCACCAATCAACTTATAAGTTTCATCTTCAAATCTACGAGTGGAGACTTCCTCTACTGTAAAATCACTTCCCATAAAAGCATCGTCATCCTGGGAGGCAGAGATTTTTCTTACCTTCTTTAAAGAAGGAATCCATAACCAGACGTTCTGGTCTTTGTTTGGATCTTCATACGTCCAGGTCAAAACTGCTAATCCCTTAATTTCTGTAGGATAAGTCATTACTACAATATCTTTATAGGAGATACCATCTGCGCCGCCTTTAACAATTCTCATTCTTTTCCACACTCTTTTGCGTGTAAATCCTGATTTATCAACATATAAAACTTCTCCTATCTGCTGGTAATCTTTAGCACATAGAGAATATTTATTATGGTAACTAATCCGCATAATCTCATCCGCACTCATCCCTTCTTGTGGCGTATAGACCTTATGATATTCCAGCACCCCTCCTGCCCATACACCAAACGAGACTCCTAAAAGCCCAATTAGCAAAAACACCTTCCTCATACAAACACCCCCTTTTCTTATCCAGAAAGATTACTCTACTACCTTACTGACCTTCAGTTACTGAACTTTTCTATTTAGTCTTGCTCTTAAACCCTTAAACAAAAACTCTGGTTTAAACCACCATACAAACACAGGAACCATAACCAAAGATATCACCATGTTAAGTATAAGTGCTATACACAAATTAAGCCCCATTTGAGCCTGAAATCTTATAGGAGAAAAGATCCATACAAGTATCCCTAAAGAGACTACAAATCCGCTAAAAAAAACAGCTTTACCACTGGTAACAAGAGTATGGTGGAGGATGTTCTTATAAGTTTTTCGTTTATTACGCATCTCATCAAAAAGACGCGCCAGAACATAAATACCGTAATTTATTCCCAGCCCCTCACTTAATGAAACTAAAGGTAACATTTCTGTTGTAATGGGCAACCCTACAAATCCTAAAATAGCAAAAACAAACAGGTTACTTAAAAGGAGTGGCAGGATAAGAATCCCTCCTGCTACAAAAGACCTGTAAATAAAACTTACATAAAGAAAGATAAGAAGCGAAATGAACAATGCGTTAGGTATTATTGTTTTCTTTATAATATCGTTAACAGCATATAATATTCCTATATCTCCCCCTCCATAAGAAAATTTTATATCGTTAAATTTATGTGTAGCAAAAAACTTACGCGTTTTCTTAACCGCCTCCTCCACCGTAGAGGATTTATGGTCACGAAAATCAAACTTGATATTACAGTATCTTTCATCTCTTGATATAAGATGGTCGTAATCGGAAGGGAAGCCGCTTAAAGTGTACAAAAACCAGTACTGCGCAATCACATCATCTTTCTCAGGAATCCTAAAATACTCATATCTGCCCCCAAACATAAACATATTAAGTCCTTTAATAGCATTAACAATGGAGGTGGCAGAGCCTGCCTGGGGCATCTCTTTCAACAGATAACTCTGAAAAGCGTCAATTGCCTTAAGTTTTTTTACTTTAAGAAGAGAATCTTTTGACTCCACAAAAATATAATAAGAGTTTGTCCCTCCGAACTTCTCATTAATAAACGCCTCCGCCCTGTTATACGGACTATCAGGATACAGGTAACTTGAACCTTCGGTATTATCTCCAATGATAATCTTCTTAAGTCCAAAAAGTGCCACAAAAGATAAAATAATAAAGGTAACTACAAGAGCAGTCCCTGCCTTCTTATTTAAAGAAAATACGCTTATTTTTGTAAGGATTCTATCCACCCACAGATGTTGCTCTTCCTTTTTGACTTCAACCACTCTTGGCCTTCTTAAGAAGGAAAGAATGCACGGAGTAAACATAAACGAAGTAAAGAAATTAGCAAGTATCCCAAGCCCCGATGCAAACGCCATACTTTTAATAGTGGGGAGAGGCACAAAGGTAAGAGAAAGAAATCCAAACCCGTCAGTAAGCACACAGGCAAGTCCTGGCAAAAACAGATGTGCCATGGTGCTGACTACTGCGTGTTTACTTTTCATTTGAGGGTCTTGCATTTCTTCATAATAACGTTTTAAGGTATGCACAGAATGGCTTATTCCTAAAGAAAGGACAATAAAAGGTACCAAAATTGTTGACGGGTCAAGACGCAGTCCCAGAAGTTTCATTGTCCCCATACCCCACAGACATGCCATAGAAGAATCCAGGAGAGGGAGAATCACTCCCCGTTTAGAACGAAAAGTAAGGTAAAGAATAACCGAAATCACAAGAAAACTTATTCCTAAGATTTTAAACATCCTCGGCAGATAAAAATTAAGCCACCCTTCTAGAATAATGCGGCCAGCAATGTAAATGCGTGTGTTTTCATCTTCGTATTTCCTCTTAAGACGATTTAGCTCCCTAAAAATGTATGATGTTTTAACACCAGAATTAAAATCAACATAGATAAGTGTACTCTTAAAATCACGCGAAACCATTTTAGGATAAACATTTGGGTTACTCACAACTTTCTTCTTAAACTCTTCCATCTCTTGTTTTGTTTGGGGAGGAGCTCTTAAGAGACGTTCCACAAAAAAACCTTCCTCGTTTGCCACAACATGTTTTATATGACGGGAAGCAATTGAGGTTATCCGGGAAATATTTACCCCTTCCAGAAGATACAGGTCTTCAGTAAAAGAAATAACTTTATCAAGAAATTCGTGGTTGAAAATATCACCTTCTTTTACTTCTAAAGCAATGGATACCTGGTTAAGTCCACCAAAAACATCAGTAAGACGCTTTTGCACTTCAATAAAAGGGTGGTGCTGAGGGAGAAAATCCTGAAGGTGTGTTTCTATTGTTATACTCTTAAGAACACTTACAAAAAAGCTGGTGATAATAATAAAAATAACAATCACATAAATCCGAAGATGGATTATTTTCCGGGCCAGTCTATACTGCCAGCTTGTAGCAAGTCCTTTCTTCATTCTATACTCCAAACCACCCCTCAACTGGGCTGTTAAATAACCCTATACCGATATGTTTCGGCTGCGAATATTCCATAAATCCTTCAACCCCTAAATTTCTTCCCCACCCACTTAGCCGCATTCCTCCAAAAGGCGTCTGAGGGGAGAGTTGCGCAAACGTGTTTATCCATACTGTCCCGCAACAAGCTTCTTCTGCAAGATGATAAGCACGCCTTGTATCCTGCGTCCATATTTGTAACACCAACCCTGTAGGGTTTTTCTCGATAATTTTTTCTGCATCAGTAGCTTTAAACTTTTTCACTAACAGAACTGGCGCAAAAAATTCTTCATAGATAACATCTTTTAACTCAATAACTGTAGGCTGATAGAAGTATCCTTTTTGGTTAAGGGAAGTACCTCCGCAAAGAAGTTTTGCGCCTTTTGTTAAAACCTCTTTTATATGTCTATCAACACTCTTAAGATGTTCTTTTGAGATAATAGCTCCCATGCCAACAGTAGGGTCAAAAGGATCCCCTACTTTTATCTTTTTTACTTTCGCAACAAGTTCCTCAACAAACTCATCATAAATATCCTCCTCAATGAGAGCAATGCTTGTTCCAATACACATCTGGCCTTCTTTCATAAAAGAAGAAGCCAAAAGATTATCTATAGCGCTTTTCGTATCTGCATCAGAAAAAATTAAAGTTAAGTTAGCGCCTCCAAGTTCGCATATGATTTTCTTGGGAGAAGACGCAGAATAAGAAACTATTCTTTTTAGAGTTTCTCTTGACCCTGTAAACGAAATCAAGTCAACACTACTTGCTGCAAGAAATTTACCTGTTTTCTCTCCTCTTCCTGTAACTACATTTATCAATCCAGAAGGAAAATCAAGTTTATTCAACTGCCTGGTAAGCTCAAGCAAAGAAAGAGAAGCCCATTCAGAAGGCTTAATAATCACCGCATTCCCTGCAGCAAGTGCAGCAGCACAACTAAACCCAAAAATCATAAGAGGAACATTAAAGGGAAGAAAAACGCCACAAACACCGTAAGGTTCATATTTTACAAAATCTATACCCGTATCGGTTTTCAATCTCTTCTCTTCAAAAGCCTCTAATAAAGAGGCATAATAATTAAAACACTGTGCCCCTAAAGGAACATCTACAAATAAAGATTCTTTATGCGGTTTACCAATCTCTTTTGTCTCAAGTTCTGCAAGTAAGGGGAGGTTATCCAGCATAACTTTAGCAATCTCCCGCAAAAGGGCCGCACGTTCTTTAAAAGAACTCTTACGCCATTTTGTCTGCGACTGTTTCGCTACCTTAACTGCCCTCTTTACCTCTTCCTCATCTGCCTCATAAAGTTGCGCAAAAGCTTCTTCTGTAGCAGGATTTACAACTTTTATTTTTTCTTTTCCTTCCCTAAACTCTCCTCCCACATAAAACCTGTACTCTTCCATCTCCCCCTCCCTATATAGCTCTTGGCTCTTAGCTAATAGCTTTTAGTCTTCTTATCCAGTATCTAGAATCTAGCATCTAGTATCTTGCTTACTTATACTCGCTATTTCTCCACCCTCCACCCTACACCCTAACATAAAGGTCATCAAGTCACCAGGTCACCACGTCACCCGTTACAAATATGTCAATATCTTTCTGCGTCTTTTTTCTCTCATCGCATGATTATTCTTCTATGCACGGGTAACTTTGTGTCATGGTGACATTGTGACTTTAACTATTCGCTACCCATTAGGCGCTATACGCTACTCAACCGGTGCTTGTTCCCACAATTTAAATGTACGGACAAGAACAGGATACCACCTGCTCATCTTAGCGAAATCACCTTTTGTCTTGACTTTTCCTTGCGTAGAAGCAACAAAAGGGTCAATTTCCCGATTAAAAATCTTCTTTAAGATATCGCTTTTTCCCGCAATTAAGAATTCAGCATTTTCATTAGAATCAGTTTTAACAATCTTTCCCTTCTGGTAATAAAAACACGCAACCCTTCCTGTATCTATATCCTTTACTGCTAAACTGCAGGTTAAATCATATTTTCCGCCTAAACTCTGAACCTCCTCATCATTATTTACCAATTCTGTTAATCTCTCTATATGTTCTTTAGATAACAACTCAAACTTTTCCTCTCTATCTTTATCTTTTCTTTCTATAATATCATCTTCATCTCTTGTGACCTTGTGACTTTGTGACCTTGTGACTTTTAACATAAGATTAACTTTCGCCTGCTCCTCAAGAAGCTCAATCAAACTAAAGGCCTCTTTAAAATCTCTCCCTACAGCTACTACCCCGTGCTGCCCTAAAACAACGATGCTAGAGGCCTCAAGTTTCTCTAACACCGGCTCAACATCTGTAACTGTGGGGGTATCCTGAGGGATTACTTTTATGTTTCCTAAATAAAACTTTTCTTCAAAAGAAAAGACGTCCAGTTTATCAAAATAATAGAAGAACGCTACAGTATAAGGGGAATGCGCATGAAGAACAACCTGTATTTTAGGAAACTTTTTATGAATCTTAAGATGAAGGTCTTTTTCGCTGGTTACCTCTCTTTTCCCCTCTAAAACTTCTCCCTTACTATCAACAAGCAAAATATCAGCTGGCGTAAGTTCTCCTAAATAACAATCATGGCTAGTTATAAGAACTCCTTTATCGACTTTTAGAGAAATATTCCCACTACGTGCAGTGACAAACCCCCGCTCATTTAATTTCCTAGCCCAGTAGATTATTTTTTCTTTCTCTTTCTCATACATTTTGTGCCTCCTCAAAACCCATTTTATACTCAATTAACTCATCTTCTGGCCGCTCTACAAACGTAAAGTCCTCTCTAGATACAAAAACCCTCCCTCCAAAGGTAGAAGCATCTTTATCAACTCCCCCCAAAAACCTTCCTTCTTCAAAAAACTTAAGCTCTACGTTATGAAGTTTGCTTAAAAGAAAAACATACAAGCTTCCTGCCGGCGATATAAACCCATCTTCTTTTTTCCTTCTGTAAAAGATAAAAGTCCTCTTTATCTTACCCTCTCTAAACAGGTAGCCCAGCATATTATCTGTACAGTAAAAATAAGAAATCCTCTCCTCATTAAGCAAAACTGAATTGTGCTTTAATCCATAAAGGTAAGGACGACATTCTGCTACTACCCCAAGCTCTTCCTTCTTTAACGCATCTACTCCCTTTTTACTTAAGATTCCCCAGATAAGAACAGCCTCTTTGATCTCTTCAATCTTCATTGGCCTAAATTAATTTGTTTAGTTACCAAATCGCTTGTTACAACATCAAAAGAAGGATATACCGCATCTATTCCCGCATAGTCTTCTTCTAAAAACATAAACACCTCAGAAGAAAGTCTTTCTTCAATGACAATACTACTTGCATCAATATCTTTAGGATACTGAACTAAAGCATAAAAAGGTATTCCAAAATATCTTGCAAGGCGCGCAAGTGCGTAGGTTCCTATCTTATTAACAATATCTCCTTTTGTAGTAGCCCTATCTGCACCGGTTACCACACAATTCACCTTACCATCTTTCATAACAGAGGCCGCCTGGTTATCACAGATAAGATAAGCAGGTATATTGTTTTTCCTTAACTCCCAGAAAGTAAGCCGGCTACCCTGCAGATACGGCCTGGTTTCAGAAACATAAAAAGTACACTCTTTACTTAGCCCCTTTAACTCCTCGTATAAATAAATAAGTTCACCATTGACATTACAAATTGTCAAAATCTTTGCCGGATCAGGTAAAAGAGCTGCCAGCCGATGTGCACGCCCTCTACGTAATAAGTCAAAGCTTGCGATAAACTTATTGACAGCTTCCAGAATATTTTTATCTCCTGCGACTTCTCTTTCCAGAAGAACCGCAAGAAGCTCAAAATCAAAAGTAGGCCGCGTTTCTTTAAATCTTTGTGCTATTTCGGTAATGGAATAACTATTAAACAAAGCGCAGGAATAGAAGAACAAAAGCACCTGCCCAAAAGCGCGGGTTTTCATACTCGAAAGTACCCATACAGCCTGGTTTAAATTAACAACTTCGATATATTCTTCTCTGAAAGGAAGTAAAGTCTCATCCAGAACAAGAATCTTTTTACCTTCTAACTTAACAGGAAAAAGTAGTGGAGAACTAGACATTTACCTTCTCAATTACCTTAAAAGTGGCCTTAACCATCTTCTCCTGTGCCTGGAACAACCTAAAATCAGTAAACCCCAACTCACCGGTAATTAAGTTATCAGAAACAACTAAGACACAAGCTGCTTTCCGTTTATAAAGGTTAGCCACAGTAACAAAAGCAGAGGTAACCATATCCACAGCAACCGCCCCTTTCTGGATGTATGAGTTAACAAACTCTTTTGTCTCCCGGAACAAAGCATCTGTTGTCCATACTCCTCCAGTATGAACATTCCCTACAGAAGAAAAAATATCTACAAGGTGTTTAGTAACTTCCTTATCCACAGAAGGTAAAAACTCATCATCCACGTAGTAACGTGTTACCCCATCTCCTCTTAAGACCTTATCGACAACCACAAAATCACCAATAGATATATCTTCTC
>CAYVYZ010000026.1:0-21740 GCA_964455875.1 uncultured Planctomycetia bacterium
AAAAACACCTTCTTAAATGATACTCTCATAGTGTCATTTGTCAAGAACTATTTAAAATATGTAAATAGCTAAAGATAAATAATATCCTCTTTGCTATAAAGTGAAAGGAAAAGAAGAAGGTAGTCCTGAATATGACGTGTTATAAGAAAGTTATTTTTAACATGAAGCTTACCTCGTTTACCTAACCACTTAGCATACTCTGGCTCATGTATAAGTTGCTTAATCCAGTAAGCTGTTCCCTCAACAGTATAAGTTAAAATACCTGAATATTTATGAGAAATCTGTAAAGGAATGCCCCCCACTGCTGAGGCAATAACTGGTTTTTCCTTCCAGAGTGCCTCCGCTACTGTAAGACCAAATCCTTCCCTTAAAGATTTTTGTAAAATTACTGTAGAGGCACGTTGTAAGGCATTTATCTCTAAGTGACTGTTGGGAGGTAAATGTAAAACAAAAATATCTTTATCTTGCCGAGCCTCATGTTTAACCTCTTCCAAGACTTTCTTGCCCTCCGGGTCATCAGCTGCCCCTCCCCCTGCCAAGACAAGCTGACAATCTACGTATTTTTTGACCAGTTTATACGCCTTAATAACACCCAGAGGATCCTTTAGATAATCAAACCGAGATACTTGTGTAATAATGGGCTTTTCCTTATCTATGTTAAATTTATCCAGAACACTATCAACAAATTTAGGAGAAAGCTCCTTATTCTTATCGCTTAAGGGATCAATGGAAGGCCAGATAAGAACCTGTCTTATCTTAAGACGATGCGAAAAATTAGGAGAAGAGAAAACACTTGCATCATACTTCTCTATAAATTTCTTTAAGAATAACCATACACTGGATTTAGGATGAGAAAAATCTACGTGGCAACGCCACGCCCATTTATTCTTAAGCTTTCTCTTTTTTTTCTTAATAATAGCTATAGGCTGAGGGTCATGAATAAATACTATATCCGCCCATTCTTTAATATTCTCGGCATTATAATAATTAACCTCTAAAAAATAATTCAAATCCTGGCGTGTCAACACTACATCGACTCCATGTAAGGCGTTATGTATTCTCTTTGTTACCTCAAAGAAACGGGCATCAGCCTTTATCACATCCCACCAAACATGAATTCCCAAGTCTTTCATTAAAGGAACCATGCGAGAAAGAATTTCTGCCACTCCACCTCCAAAGGACGTAGAGTTTATATTCTGAACGCTTCTACCTTTTAGTTTCTGGGCGATAAGAAATAATTCATCTATCGCTTCATTGCCTACAATTGAACGGTAAGCGTCAATATTTTTGGCTATGCAACCATTATCTTCTTTTTTCCTCATACACTTTACTTAAAAGACAACAAGTAACTATTCACAATAGATATAATCCTCTTTCTTAGACCTTCAAGGGTGTATGTATAGGGGTCTACTCTTGAAATATCCTTAGCAAGGTCAATGTAACCGGCATCTCTTAACCAACAGGAAAAATCATTATCGGCCTTCTTAAGACGTAGCCTTGCCTCAAAAACATGAAAGTACAAAGAGTGAATAGTAATTCTTTTTAGACAATCAAGAAACTCCTCCAAGCTACAAGCTACAAATGGGGTGGGCAATATAAACATACGAGAAGAGAGAAATCTAAATTCTTCTCCCATAATACAGCTTCTTAAACGAGGGGTCTCTCTTATAAATTCCTCTAATATCTGTATAAAAATATGACGCAGCGATTCAATATCATTAAAACGCATAATATCTACGGAAGCAATCTTCTCTCCTAGTTTCTTTAAGCCCAAACTGTTGGTAATCCAATAGGAGAAATCATTGGGGTGCTCAGGAGAAAAATACCAGTGCTGTTGCAAAAACCTGTGGGTATGATGATAAATACTTGCGGAAGGAACGGTCTTAATGCCATCCAGCAATTCTTTAACATTACATGCACTTTTGCCTAAAAGTTCTACTTGGGTAACTTTTGTATAAAAATAAAACGGCTCCATTGCGGTAATATTTTACCTTTAAATTTATAAAAGTAAATATTTTAAAGTTTATACAACTAATTTATGGAGAGAAAAAGGATTAATATTTTAGGACAGTAGTTTTCCTTTTAGTAAGCGCAACTTTTTTATTATTACAACAAGCATATAGTGCGTTTTGTAAATGGCCTCTATGAACAACAGTAACTTTCTTTCTAGTAATGGTAAATTTTATCCACCTGTTCTTAATCAAGAGTTTAAACTTAACACTCTTCCACAACGACGGTAGACGTGGCTTTATATATATCACATTCTCTATTGGATTTACACCAGCAAATCCTCTTATCACTATATCCAAAGAGCCTGCCATAACTCCTGTATGAATCCCCTCAGGGGTAGTTCCTCCCTGGATATCATAAATATCAGATTCAAGAACCTTCCTAAAAAATCCCCATGCCTCCTTATTTCTCCTTAGATAAATAGCAATGAGACAGTGTACCACTTTACTTAGAGTAGAACCATGCGAGGTTCTTTTAAGATAATAGAGGTAATTATTCTTTAGCATACGTTTTTCAAACGAATACCCTAATCGTTCAAATATTTTTCTTATTTCCCGCAAAGAAAAGAGATAAAACATCATAAGCACATCTGCCTGTTTGGTTACCTTGTAATCATCGGGGGATAATCCTTCGGCTTTTAATATTCTATCCATTCTTTGAATGTTACCGTACATATCTCTATAATTATCCCAGTCTAATTCCTTAAGATTAAAATACCCATCAAACTGACTTATAATTCCATCCTCATTTATTATTATATTCATATTGCGACTTATCACATCCCACATTCTTAAATCATTGCTGCTTATATTTATCTTCCTAAATAAACGCCGTCTATCTTCCTCAGGTAACATACTAATTAACTCCAAAGCTGTGGTAAGAACCCACGAAATCATAAAATTAGAGTAGGCGTTATCTTTCAAGCCTGCTCTTGGAGAGCTTGGATATCTCTCGTGAAATTCATCTGGCCCCATAATCCCAAAGGTGTGAAATTTTCTATCTCTTTTATTATAACGCGCCAGGCTCGCTGCAAACTGAGCAATAGAAAGAAACATCTCTGCGCCATACTTAAGCATAAAATCATAATCTTCGGTATTCTCAAAGTAGCTCCAAACATTATAAGCTATAGCAAAAGAAACATGGCGCTGTAGACGGCTGTAATCAGGATCCCATTTACCAGAAAGAGGATTAAGATGAAGCACCTGAGTTTCTTCTTCGCCTGTTGAAGCACTTTGCCAAGGGAACATTGCTCCCTTATAGCCATATCTCTTAGCATATTCCCTGGCTTTATTTAATCTATTATAACGGTACATCAAGATAGCCTTGGCAACGGAAGGAAGGTGATAGTTATAGAAAGGTAAAGCAAATATCTCATCCCAAAATATATGTCCCCGATAAGATTCGCCATGCAATCCCCTTGCAGGGAAACCTGCATCAATATTAACATTGTTTAAAGAGAATGTCTGGAGTAAATGAAAAGTGTGCAAACGCACAATCTTCTGAGAAAATGAATCTCCTTTTATGCTGATATCAAATATATTCCATAATCTTTTCCATTCTTTTGTATGTGTGGAAAGAAGAGTACTGAAACGAGGGGAACGTTTAAGGGAATTTACAGCTTCCATAATAGGATCGGTGACTCCTTGATCTTTAGATGTATAAAGAAAAACGACCTTCTCTATTACATAAGAAGTCTTCTTCTTTACTTTTAGTCTAAACTCCTGGCCCACAGCAAGTTTATTCTTTGTAACTAAATTAAAGACAGGTATAACTTCCTTCCTACCTGCAAATACTCTAAGTTTTGCTGCCTGGGATATTTCTATACGGGACTGATTAGTAACCACAGCCAAATACACTCCATTGCGGGAAAAACTTCCCAATGCTGCTAAATCAAGATGACAAGAGTTGAGCTGACGGTATCTTTCCACCCCACTATTAATAACTGCTCCGTCAATAAGATATCTTACAGTAATAAAATCGCTGTAATTCTGGGGTGTAATGATGTACTGTAAAGCAAGACAATGGGGATTGGCTATATGGACAAGCCGTCTTGTCTCAATACGTGTAATATAACCTCTTCGACTATAAGTGCGGATGTCTCTATGCAATATACCTCTCTTCATATCTAGTTCCTGACGGAAGTAAAGCAACCTGCTCCGTGATGGAGAGAACCAATCCTCTCCTCTTATCCTAAAAGTCAAAAACAACCAGTTAGGACAGTTGACCAAATCTTCATTTACAACAGTCTTTCCGGCAATATGTGTCTTAAGCCTATTATAAACTCCCGCAATATAAGTACCAGGATAATGAATGTTAGAAGCTGTAACTTCAGGCGCAGCCCCCCGTGTACCTACATAACCATTACCTAGAGTACAAATCGCCTCTCTTAAAGACTCTTCTTGTGGGTTAAATCCCCTATAGATAATTTTCCAATTAGAATCTTTTATCATTTGCGAATATGGTCTAAAGCAACCCTAAAAAGACGTTTTACTTCAACTGGCGAGGAAACCCTAAAATCCGCACAACTTACTTTGTCTTTCTCAGAAACTAAAATACCTACCCCTCTACCTCTAATAGTTCTAAAAGCATCCTCATCAGTAGTATCGTCTCCTATATAAATCACTGTTGCGTCACCCCAAGAAATACCCAAAGCTTGCATAATCCACCGCACAGCCTTTCCTTTATTCCACTGGATTGCTGGCAATATCTCAAATACCTTCTTCCCCTCCATAATTCTGAAGGAAGTATCACTGCCTAAAACCCCATATACACAATTCCGTATAGCATATATATCCTCTTCGCTTTTTACAAGACGATAATGCACTGCCACACTAAACTTTTTGTCTTCTATTATCACACCCTCAATACTGTTAAGTCTTTCCTTTATCACTTTTACAATATGAGAAATCATAGGAATCTTCTCTTTCGCCTCTGGATGAATCATGGAAAAAGAAGGTCCCTCTATATCAAAACCATGACTTCCTGCATAAAAAATATTTTTAATACCCACCAGATTCTCTACGTCATTTCTTAAACGACCACTTACCACAGACACTCTATAAGCACTAGCCAATTCTTCCAACACCCTGCGCATATCCTTGTCCAAAACAGCCAATTCAGGCTTTTCCACAATAGGAGTAAGTGTCCCGTCATAATCAAGAAAAAATACCAAATTCTTTTTCCTAAATATTAGTTTCTCTGCACACTTAACGTAATGAGGATTTACTTTAATCCCTTCTTCCCGCTGGTATTTGTGAAACCAACCTTTTAAATAAGAATCATCACTCCATACGTTAAACATATAAGGAGGCCTTCTTAAAAACCAATCTTCCAAATGTTTAATATCAAGTTGCGATAAGTCGTTTACAACTACATCGGCATAATGAGAAAATAACTCCTCCTCGTTGTTATGACGAGCAATACCAACCACCAAACCAAATCCTCCATTTCTTCCCGCTTCTACCCCTGAAGCTGCATCTTCTACAACAACTGCGTCCTTAGGCAAACTTTCCAAATTATAAGCCGCCTGTACAAAAATATCTCCTTCCGGCTTTCCTTTAAGATTAAGTTCAGCAGAAACCACTCCATCCACCCTTGTCTCAAAAAGACTTAAAATATCCGCTGCCTCAAGAATGTATTTACAGTTTTTTGAAGAAGAAGCCACCCCTATTCTTATCCCTTTTTTCTTAAGCTCTTTAATAAACTCTACTGTTGATAAATAAACTTCTGGCTTACGTATCCTTAAAAGTTCACAAAATATTTTATTCTTTCTATTGCCTAATCCACAGATAGTTTCTTTATTCTCATCATCACTGGGAGAGCCCCATTCGAGAGTGATTCCTCTTGACTCTAAAAAACTTTTAACACCGTTATACCGAGGTTTACCATCTACATAGGTAAGATAATCCTCTTGAGTAAATTCCTTAAATGAGAATCCTTCCCCTTCGGCCTTTGACCTAAGGTAATCATCAAATGTCTTCTTCCAAGCCTCCTGGTGTAAAATGGCTGTTTTAGTAATTACTCCGTCTAAATCAAAAATTACTGCTTTAAAAGTATACATATAATCTATAACCTCTTTTATATTAATATTATACGAAAAGATACCTTATTTACCAAGCATAAATTAGAGAAAAACATAAAAACAAACTCAGATATTAGAAGGTAAGTGTTTTTAAATAAGATAAAATGTGTGTGAATGTGCAGTTTAATCAGCTGGTAGGAATATCAGAAAGGATTTTACCAATCCATTTCCATATATTGTTACGTTGTACTCCTTGCCTCAGCCTCTTCATTCTCTTTTTAATTTCATCTTTCTCCATAGTAACTGCTGTATAGATAGCCTCAGCCACTTCCTTATAAGAGTAGGGATTAATAAGAAGAGCTTCTTTCATCTGTCGCGCCGCCCCTGTAAACCTACTTAAAATAAGCACACCTTGATTATCCACCCTCGAAGACACAAATTCTTTTGCCACCAGATTCATTCCATCATGTAAGGAAGTAACTAGGCAAACATCAGCGAGTCTATAGAAAGCAAGCAACTCACTAAAACTTAAATGGCGTCTTACAAAAACTATAGGCTTCCAAGAATCTGTAGCATGACGAAAGTTAACTTCTTCTACTAAAGCATTTATTTCGTCATTCAAACGCTTATACTGGGCAATATGAATTCTCGATATCTCTCCCATTTGTATAAAAATAAACTTCTCCCTGAACTCAGGGTGTAGCTCAACAAACTTATCAATACCCATAATCCTTTCCGGGATTCCTTTTGTATAGTCTATACGGTCCAATCCTACAATAATTCTTTTACCTCTAAGACCAAACTCTTCCCTAAGTGAATCCATGGCACTTTTTACACTTTCTGAGGAAGCCATTCTACTTGTACCTTCAAAATCTACACTAATAGGATAATCCCTGACTAAAGTGGTATTGCCTTCATAAATAATAGAAGAACTTTCCCTGTTTATTCTACTTTCTATTTCACTAGACACCGCGTCTAAGAAATTATTGCAAAAATACCTTATGTGAAAACCTAATAGATTATAAGAGAGTAGTCCTCTTAAGATTTCCTGTCCTTGCGGCAAAATCCTAAATACATCATACGTCGGCCAAGGGATATGCCAAAAAAGCAACGTAATAACGTCTTTTTTTAACTCTTTAAGATATTTACTAACCAGAGTAAGATGATAATCTTGCACAAACACAATGGCCTTTCTGTCTTTAATTTCCTCATATAAACTCTTAGCAAATTTTTTGTTTACTTCCTTATAAACCTCCCAATCCTCTTCTCTAATAATTGGCCTTATAAAAGCCAAATGCATAAGGGGCCACAGTGTCTGATTAGAATAACCAAAATAGTAACCTACATTTTCTTCCTTAGTAAGCCATACATATTTAAGAACATAGGAAGGATCCTCGGGAGGAACTTCTATCTTTGAATCCTTAGCAACCAGCCTGTCAGCGTCTCCACTACCAGAAGAAACCCAAAGCCCCTTTAGCTCCTTCATAACTGGGTCCAAAGCGGTAATTACTCCTCCTGGACCACGCATACATTCAACTTTTCCTTTCACAAATTTATGGATATAAGGCTGACGGTTGGAAACTACTACAAAAAGATAATCCTTTAGTTTTTCTTTAACTAAATCGAGAACAGTATTCTTGCCCCATCCTTTAAGCATATTTACCTTCTCATTCTATTGTAAATGTTAATAATTTCCTTAGTTACTCTTTCCTTTGTGTATTGACTTTCTATAATCTGTCTGCCTGTATAGCCTAAACGTCTTCTTAGGCGATCATCCTCGATAAGCTGAATAATCTTTGCTGCCAATGTCTCAAAGTCCCGTATAGCAATAACAAAGCCATTTATCCCATCTTTAATTACCTCAGGCATCCCCCCTGCATCAGTAATAATCATCGGTTTACCACACGCTTGAGCCTCTAACATAGTAAGACCAAAAGGCTCTCCTACACTTGAAGGATAAACGCACACTAAACTTACTGCATAAATCTCCCGTACTTCATCTAACGAATAGTAGTCGATTAAGACATTATTTTCAAGATTAAAATGCCTTATAAGATTTACAAAATAAGCGATATCTTTTTGTTGCGTTTCTCCCCAGTCAATAATATTCTTTGAACCGGCAAGAACAAGCATAACATCAGGATATTTCTCCCTCACTAAGTTTATTGCTTTTATACTAGTATCACATCCCTTAGCTAACCCAATACGCGCAGGATGAAATACAATCTTCTTGTTCTTAAGCTGTGGGTACTTAGAAAGAATGTGAGTAGGTTTAACATCGGGTCTGAATTTATTCTGATCTATGCCATGGTGAATTACTGTTATTTTCCTATCATCTACCCCTACTCCAATCATCTCTTTTTTTATAAAATGGCTAACAGCAATAATATGAGTCCAATCTATATTATGAACCAATTCTAAGAACATAAGGTCATCCCATACGTTATGGGCAGTAAGAATAAGAGGAATTCCTTTTTGTCTGGCCAATCTTTCGATTGCCTTAGCATGAATTTCACTGAAATAATGCATATTATGAGCATGTACCACATCTGCTTTGGTTTTATCGATAAAAGAAGAAAATAGGCTATCTATCTCATCCTCCAAGCCTCTTAATCCTCTCTTATAAAGCCAGTTTAAATCCATAAGAGGGGTACGCCATATATCTACGCCCTTATATTTATACCTTACTTTTACTCCTTCAGCAGTGCCTGTAAGAAGACTCACTCGGTGGCCTAACTTTACCATCTCCGGCAAAATAATGGTAAGGTGTGTTTCTACCCCTCCAATTACAGGAGGAAATCCCCAATGAAGATGAACAATATTCATACTCTTCCTCATCTTTAATAATAATAATCCTTAGGTTTTACGAAAAGAATTCCTCTTTTGAATGTATAACTTTTGTTGGGCTTTATCCGGATGAGTTTTCCAAAAATTCCTATTTCTATACTTGCTTTTTTCTTAGAAATAACCCTTAATTTTATAAGGCTATTGGTTAACTCTAATTTTATCACATCGCCTTTTACCAGTAAAGAAAAAACCATTTTACGCCACGTATGAGGCATTCGCGGATTAATAAATATTTTACCCTTCTTAAAGCTAACGCCACCAAAACCAAAAATGACTGTCTGCCATGTACCACCGAGACACGCTGCATGAATCCCCTCACTTGTATTACCATAGATATTACTGATATCAGTCCTTAAGGAAAGGTTAAAAAGATTATAAGCCTGCTGCAAATAGCCACATTCGCATGCCATCGCTGCATGGATAGAGGGGCTCAAAGATGATTTATGCAACACTCTTTTTATGTAGAAATCGTAGTTTTTGCGTTTTTTCTCTGCAGAAAAGACATCTGAAAGAAGATAAAGAAGCATTAAAACATCAGCTTGCTTAATAAGCTGAGTCTTAGAAAAATCTTTTGATTTTAATTTTCTTGAAACAATAGGAATACCATTCTCATCAGTCCTATCCCAAGAAATTTTCTTCAACTTAAAATAGCCCTTAAACTGCTCAATCAAGCCGTCTTTACGGACACTTATATATAGAGATGAAGCTATCCTTTTCCATGTTTTTGCTTCCTTTAGAGTTAAACCTAATCTTTGCATTATACGGCCTGCTAACCGAGGAGATTTTTTCTTCAAAGCAGACAATAGCCTATAGGCAACGGAAAGATTAAACTTTGCCATCAAATTGGTATAAGCATTGTCATCCACGCTGATATGAAACTCATCTGGCCCAATAACTCTCTTTATGTGATATCTATTTTGACTGTCAGGTTCAGCGCGGGAAGCCCAGAAACGAGCACACTCAAAGATAATCTCATAGCCATACTTTTCCATAAAAGTTCTATCACCGGTAACAGTAAAATACTTATACACTGCATAGGCAATATCTGCAGTAATATGGTGCTCCATCTTATGGGTATAAATTCTTACAATGCTCCCATCAATATCTTTCGCCCACGTAGGAGTTTCTTCCTCTCCTGTATCAGCGGATTCCCAAGGAAACATTGCTCCTTTGAATCCTGCATTTTGTGCCAATTCTTTTGCTTTAGGAAGTCTTAAGTAACGGTACAAAAGCATGTTACGGGCAACCTGAGGCATAACGAATAAATAAAAAGGCATAAGAAAGACTTCCGCATCCCAGAAAACATGACCTCGATAGCCTTCACCACTTAAGGTACGTGCTCCAACACTGGACAAACCATTGTTATTACAAGCACAGATAAGCATATGGTAAATATTAAACCTTAAGTTTCTCTGTAAATCTGCTGTTCCCTCAATAACAACATCGGCTTTCTCCCATAACCTTTCCCATGCCCTTACATGTCTATCAATAAGGGTGCCAAAATCAGTATGAAAAACCTTGTAAAATTTCCTAAAACTATTTTTTTTGTAACTTTTATAGGAAGACAAACTTTTTTTAGGAAAGGTTCTTTCTATATAAAATATTTTAGTAAAGATAACAGGATGGTTTTTCTTCAATTTCAACCTAAAGATATTATCTCTGGCAAATATTTTCTTACCATCCTTTTGATAATAAAAACCTGCCCAATATACCACAAGGTGCTTCTTCTCTAAGGTCTCTACCACAATATGGCCAGCATTCTTCTGTTGGGTTAACTCTTTAACTCTGAAGTGACGCTTACGCCCTTCTGTAAGCACACCACTGTTACAAACGGACACATCTATACCTGTACTTATATCTACTTCACAGTTCTCATCTAAGGAAGTGAGTACTATCTGCATAACACCAATATTTTTATTATCCATTGACAAAAACCTTAAAGAGTGATAATCAAACCGAGACTTCTTGCTGCTCTCATACAGGGTGTGACGCAGAAGAAGACCTTTTTTTAAATTAAGAACTCTTTTGTGTCTCACAACATCCATTGCCACTACACCCAGCTTCTCTCCCCTAACAGTAAATTTAAAGTTAAAAGGATTAGGAAGATTAACCAACTCTGCAACCTGAGAGGCCATTTTATCGTACACGCCGGCGATATAAACTCCAGGAGTAGCATCATAAGGTATCTCTTCAAGCACTCCTCGTGCCCCTACGTAGCCATTACCTAAAGAGAACTGTGACTCGCGTATCCCCTGAAGTTCCTTAACCCATTCGGTTTCTTTTATGAGCCAAAGTTCATCTTCCTCGTACTGAGAATAAAAATACATATCCATACCAAACTTCTTAATTTATATATAGGGTAAGGGGAATCGAATTACTCCCTGTTATTGCCTTTAGCTATCTCCTCTCCATAAGTATAGTTTACAATCTTGCTTTTACTCAACTCCAGATTAGGGAAAATTATAACTGCTCCGTCGCCGCTTAAGAATTTCGAACGTCTAATCCCTATATCCAATACTTCCACATTCTCCCCTGAAGGCAACTTTATCTTGTCTTTAATCCTAAATGGTCTATCTATCATAATCATAAAACCAGCAATGATATTTGCAATGGTATCCTGTGCTGCTAAAGCAATCGCCAGAGAACTAACTCCTAGTGTAGCAATTAGAGCACTGATATTTACTCCAAAAATAGGTAGAATAATAAGAGAAACAATTACCCACAGGGCAATTTTAGCACTCCTTCTAAAAAGAGGTAGAAATTCATCATCTAAATGAGTCTCCGTAACAGCTACTATATTATGCTTATACCACAAAAACGCCCCTCCAATCATTCGCTGAACGATAAAGGCTATACTTATCACTATAAGAGACTTTGCAACCCTATCAACAATATTCTGCAAATCTGAAGGAAGGTAAGGTCTGACAAAATAATAGTAAGAAACAGTTAAGACAACGAAGAGAGAAAACAACAAGCACGGCAATAATGACTTCTTAATAATTTCTAAACTTATTCTTTTAGATACCATATTCAAAATCCTCTATAATTATACCAAAGTGCCCGACCCAAATCTACCCTGGAATCATATAATATCAGGGTTAACAATCCATTCTATACGCCACCTATCTTTGTAATCAAGACACACTATACATGAATTCCTAAATAAAATAAGCTCATAAACGTCAACACCAAGAATAAGCTTTGAAAGCAGCCTATTTAAGAAAGGAAGATGGCTTACAATCATCAGATTCTTATTAAGATTGGTAATCTGGAGGGGTAAGTCCCCTACTTCACTTAAAGGAGAAAGGTCATTACGTGTTGAAACCTCCCCAACTTGAATATTATCTGTTATCACTTTGGCGGTATCGATTGCTCGTTGTTTATTGCTGTGCCAAAGGACATCTACATTAAAACCTTTTGCCCCTAAAAAAGCTAATACTCTCAATGTCTGAATCTTACCTTCTCTACTTAACCCTTTCTTTGGGTCCACATCTTCCTTTAAAGCTATACCGTGCTGAACAAGATATAACTTCATATATGCCTCCTCTTTATTATCTCTATTATTAAAACAGTCTCATTTGTTTGTTCTTTCTATGGTTGTATACCATCTTAGCCCACCTGCAAAAGGAACAGCTCTCTGAAGGCAAAGGAGGTTCTTCTTCTAAAAGAATATTAATTGCCTCACGAAATATGCTATACACTTTCTCCGGTGAGTATGTATTAACCTTCCTTACTTCTACATCAAACTTAACAATACTCCCAGAAGAATACTGCGAAGGAATATAAAACACAAGATAGGCATTTGAGGAAATCCTGTAGTTATTCTTATGGAGAAGAAAATTGTAGCAGCTCATCTGAAGAATATAGTAAGAGGTAGAATCGTATTTCAGTTTGAATCCTCTTGTTTTATAATCTAAAGGTATGTAGATGCCATCGCTTATAAGACATTCATCAAGTGCCCCCAGTAATCTATGTCCGTCATAATCCACAAATGATAAACCCGTCTTCCAGCTACGCCACTTAGTAATAACTTTTTCATCCACAAGTGTGCCTTTAATGAATGGTTTTATTTCGGGAGGCAATAGCTTTTTTCTTCTATACTCATCGAAATATTTTTTAATCAGACCATCCATACCGCGAGGAAGCGTAGAAGCTGGGGATTCTGGCCTTTTGTATAAAGTACCTTCAACCACATGAAACCAGAAACAGCGAGGACAATCTTCAAAAAGATTCAAAGTATGTGGAGAAAGAGAAAAAGTATTCGCCATTTTAATACCTACCTAACTCAAAGTTGCTTCGGTTTTTCTTGCTCAAAGAAAGTTTACCTCTTAAAAGAAGCAGAAGAAGAGGTAAACCTACCAACAATAATACTATCACCCCTGATAGAATAAAATAATAATTCTTTGAATTAAAAAGAGGTAAACTTACAATTAAAGCGTCCATCACATAGTGGGCAATAATCACCGCTTCAATCCCATAATCTACAAATACCCACCCTATAATAATCCCAAATATAGTAAGCTCTATGGCCCTAACATATACAGGAAAAACAGGATAAGTAGAGTGTGCCACCCCCCACAACAAAGATGGTATTAGTATGACTAACCAACGTTTCTTTACCACTCTTAAAAGAAATGTGATAGCAAACAACCTAAACATAAACTCTTCGTTTAAAGCAGCACTTAGAGAAAAGGTAAGAGGGTATAAAAAAGGGAAAACTGTACTTAAAAAATTAGCATAGCCTGTTGATGGAGCCATCCATATGTTAAAAAAGCGGCCTCCTACAAGGTAAAATAAAGTAACATAGCCAAGAAACATAAACCCTAAAGAGTAACCCACTACAAGAGTAGATATTACAGAAGAAGACCTAGAAAATGCCTGTTCAGAATCTAGAAGCGTCCAGCCTCTTTTTAGAGCGAATTTTGAGGTTATCCCGCCCAGCGTCCCAAAAGAAAAAATCATAAAGCCCGTATAAAAAGCATCAACGAGTGTTTTCTGAAAACTCATCGCTGTAAACAAAGATTTACTTACTGTATTGGAATAGAAACTCCACATTAAAGGAAAGTTGTTCAAAAAAGACATTATCTTAAGGAGTATTATAAGTATGCCAAAAAAGAAAGGTATCTTCCACTTTACATCTATTGCCTGCGGCTTTAACAGAAAAGAAAAAACAGCGCCTACCACAAGGAGAAATACAGATAAAATACTAGCTGTGTATAAAACTTTCCCCCAATAAGAATCTCCCTCTAAGCGACGTAAAAATTCTTCAGGGATATCCAGATACTTTACATATGAACCCAGCTTACTTCCCTGAATACCCACCTTTATACGTAACGTTGCCTCATTGATTTTAAACCTTTTCTTCTCCCATACAAAGGTATAATCGATTCGGTTCTTCTGCACCTTCTTTATACTGTCCATTAAAGAATACTCATTTAATTTAATTCCTTTTTCTTTAAGCTTATCCACTGCTATTCTATAGGCAGTATCTTTATCTAAGCTATCCCCTTTGGCAGTATCAAGAATAAAATGATAAAAATTAACAACTTCTCCTGTGGAAGGGTTAACATCAACGATAAAACTATCCTTCTTCAGCTCCTTAAACAACTTAACCCTCCAGAACCATATGGGAATCCCTTTTTTAATAAGCTCATTTGACTTTTCTATACCTACGCTCTTCTGAAGATACACAGAACCGTGATAATAAGAATAGAATCTTACTGCATAATCAAAACCCTCTGTGTTGAAACCTTCTTTATTAATAAAATTAAATGCTGCTTTTAATGCTTCTTGCCTGCTTACCCTAATATCTATTGAAGCCGTGGGTAGAGCTTGCCTGTAAAGCAAACAAAAGATACTTATCCCTACCATTCCTGCTACTAACCAGCCTATTAAGCTTTTTTTATTCATCTTATTAAACAAACTCAGCTATGTCCTGAATATTCTTACGATGGATAGGATACTTATCTTGCTCTTTTGGGTAACCTATACTTACTATGATATCAACTTTCCTTTCTTTTGGAATTCTAAGTACCTTTTTAACTTCTCCTTCGTTAAACCATCCCAACCAGCAAGTTCCTAATCCTAACTCTGTTGCTTCTAAGACAAAATGTTCAACAGCAATACCAATATCAATGAGGCTATACTGTATCCCCCTGAATCTTCCTGCAAGCCTCGCCATCCACAAAGAAGGCTCTCTTACTACTACTAAGAAGGCTGCTGCATCTTTTACAAAAGAGTTTATTGAATATACTCCACTAAAAGCTCTATTCACTAACCTTTCCTTTATTTTTCTACTTTCAACAACAATAAAATGCCAGGGTTGGGAATTACAAGCAGAAGGAGCAAATCGAGCTGCCTCAAGACATCTCTCTATGAGTTCTCTTGAAACAGGGCGGTCTAAGTATCCTCTTACACTTTTCCTACTCTTTACTAGCTCTATAAAATCCACAATTAAAACTGTCTTTTTACTCCTATCAGTACTACAATCCCCATACCAATATACAATAAGGAAATAAGACGGAAAGATAGCGACTGTTTCGAAAACCATTCTATAATTCTCTCAGAGGTCTTATTTTTTATAAATATAAACCCTTTAATAACACCCAAAACACCTAGAATCATTGTAATCTTAGACAAAGCTCCTCTTATTTCCCGTGAGACTTTCATCAGAATAAATCCTGCAAAAATCGCTACGAGGCATAAATATTTCTTTACTCTTCTTATACTCTTTTTCTGTAATTTTCTTTTCAATAAACCTGGCTTTATAAAAAACAAACTACCTCCCACAATCCACAACCAACCTAGTATTCTTGTTAACACCACTATCATCTAATAAATATTATACCAAAAGGAAATCAAATAAAAAACTATTGCAAAAAAACAAAAAAACATTATTATGTTTCTAATATGCTTAAAAAATTTAGAACCCGTCACATAAAAACTATTCTATGGATTCTTCTAATTGTAATTGTCCCTTCTTTTGTGTTTTGGGGAATATCGTCTTTTATAAGAAGCAGGAGAGAAAACGCCGTAATTATAATTGGTAAACACCCTCTGAATAGCGCTGAGCTTAGAAAGTACCTTATTATGGCGAACATATACTACCAAATCATGATGGGAGAAAACTTCTACCGTAGCCCTAATCGACAACAACTGTTAGAAAACAAGGCATTTCAATACATACTTTTACTCAAGAAAGCAAAAGAAGATAAAATACGAGCTAGCGATGAAGAGGTGGTAAATTTTATCAAAAAAGCCTTCTCCATAAATGGAAAGTTTGACAATGAATACTATAGAAGGTATGTCCAAGGTAAATGGAATCTACCTCCTTATATCTTTGAAGAATATATAAGAGATATGCTTACCGCTGATAAAGTTTTTGACAAATACACAAAAAATGTAAAGATAGATGAAAAAGAAGTCAAAGAGTTGTACAAACAAGAAAATGAGAAAATAAAAGTTTCCTACCTGTATATCCCCTATAAAGATTTCGTTAAAGAAATCAACGTAACTGAAGAAGAAATCAAGGATTACTATCGCAAGCACAAAAATGAGTTTACTACAGAAACAGAAATAAGAATTAAATATCTCCTTTTTGATAAAAACAAAGATACACGTCTCATTGCTAAAATGCTTAAAAATGTTAAAGATATAAGTAAAATTGACTCTATTGTAAAAAAACTATCCCTTAATGCAAAAATTACTGAATTTTTTGACAAGAACCATCCCCCTAAGAATATAGTCTGGAATAAAAAAGCTAATGAACTTGCTTTTTCTCTTCCTCTTAATACTATAAGTCCTCTTATTGAGATAAAAGATAAATATATTCTCTTTGAAAAAATTGCGGAAAAGAAGGGAAAACTTAAACCTATAAAAGATATAAAAGATAAACTGGAGCAGGCAATAAAGATAAAAAAAGCAAAAGCAAAAGCAAAAGAACTTGCCTCTGATATATTAAAAAAGCTAACTTCTAACCAAAAGGGATTAAAGGAATTAGCAGAGAAATATGGTTTTTCTTTAAATACTACTGATTACTTTACACGTAATAACCCCCCCGGAAACCTTAACATTGGCCTATCTGTATGTATGGAGCTCTTCAGCCTAAAGGAAGGTACGGTATACAATAACCTCGCAGAAGATAAAAATGGTTTTTATATTATCAGATTGGATAATTTCCTTCCCGTAGATGAGGCACGTTTCCGCAAAGAAAAGGAAGAATACAAAAACCGCCTACGTGCCCAAAAGATATTTATAGAAAGGATTAAATTCTTAGCTCAGTTGGAAAAAGAGACACCTATAAAAAGAGTTATCCACTATTAACTTTCTACCACAATAGCATTAACAGGACACTGACTTGCTACTTCATTAACATCACAACTTGTACAGTCCTCTACTTTTACCTTTGCTATACCAGCATCGGTAAGCTCAAAACAATCAGGGCAGTTGTTTACACAAAGGCCGCACCCTACACAAGCATTCTCATCAATTGTTACTTTTGCCATTGTTTAACCTCCTTTTGTAAGAAAAACTTTTATAGCATAACCACAAGAAAATTGCAAGCTCTTTTTAATCAAAAATCTCTAAATCGCACTATAATCCATTTTTGCAAGATGTTCATAAAATTTATACCTTCGCTTAATCTCCTTCTCTGCTTTCTCAAGAAGCATCTTTGCCCTTTCAGGATTCATTGCTTTTAAGGCGCGAAAACGGGTCTCATTATACATATAATCTTCCAGAGGGATTGAAGGCGGCCGGCTGTCCAACTGAAGAGGATTTTTCCCTTCCTTCATAAGAAGTGGATTAAAACGGAAAAGAATCCAGAATCCCGAATCAACAGCTTTTTTCTGTTGCTCCATCCCTTTGGTCATATTAATTCCATGAGCAATACAATGAGAATAAGCAACAATCAAAGACGGCCCATCATAATTTTCCGCCTCAATAAACGCCTTAATTGCCTGAGCGGGGTTTGCCCCTATTGCTATTCTGGCAACATAAACTGTTCCATAAGTAACGGCCATAAGAGCCAAATCTTTATTAAAAAGGGGTTTGCCAGCAGCAGCAAACTTAGTAATAGCTCCCATAGGAGTTGCTTTGGACATTTGACCACCAGTGTTGGAATAAACTTCTGTATCGAGAACAAGAATATTTACGTTTCTACTTTGCGCAATTACATGGTCTAAGCCGCCATAACCGATATCATAAGCCCATCCATCTCCTCCTAAAATCCAAACACTCTTTGTCACAAGATAATCAGCAATACCTAAAAGCTCATCTGCTTCTTTGCTTTTTATCTTCCTAAGAGATTCTTTAAGAACTTCTATCCTCTTACGTTGTTCTTCTATTTCTACTTGAGTCTTCTGCGAGGCATTAAGAATTTCTTCTCCCAGTTTCTGGTTATCTTTTAAGGAAGTGGTTAAAAGACCTTTAAGAAGAGCTCTTGCTCTATCAGTAATCTGATCTACCGCAAGGCGCATACCAAACCCAAACTCGGCATTGTCCTCAAAAAGAGAATTTGACCACGCTGGACCCCTCCCATCTTTACGTACACAGTAAGGGGTTGTTGGGAGATTGCCTCCATAAATAGAAGAACATCCTGTAGCATTGGCAATCAAAGCACGATCGCCAAAAAGCTGCGTCAAGAGTTTAACATATGGCGTTTCCCCGCATCCAGCACAAGCACCAGAAAATTCAAAAAGAGGACGCATAAGCTGTGAACCCTTGACGGTTGAAATATCAAAGGGAAGCTGGCTTGCCTCCATATCTGGAAGAGAAAGAAAAAACTCAAAGTTTCTCTTCTCCCTCTCCCGTATTGAAAACTGGGGCACCATATTAATAGCTTTCTTACCTGTGGGCTTATTATCTGCGTCTTTTTTTAAGGCCGGACATCGATTTACACATGCCCCGCAACCAGTACAGTCTTCAGGCGCCACCTGAATAGTAAACACTTTATCTTCAAGCCCCTTACCCTTAGCAGGAGCATATTTAAACTCTTGGGGAGCATCTTTAAGAAACTTCTTATCGTATATCTTCATCCTTATAACCGCATGGGGACACACTATACAGCACTGACCACACTGAATACAAACTTCAGGATCCCATTCCGGAATATGAAGGGCAATGTTGCGCTTCTCGTATTGGGAAGTAGCTGTGGGCCACGTCCCATCCACAGGAAAACTAGATACGGGCAACTCATCACCTTTACCGGCAATAATAGGACCAGTAACTTTTTTGACAAACTCAGGAGCATTGTGAGGAACAACAGGAGGCATCTCTATTTTACTGGTTACCTCATTAGGTACACCAACCTCCTCTACCGCCTCCAGAGCTCTATCCACAGCACGAATATTCATTGCAACAACATTCTCCCCCTTCTTTCCATACGTTTTCTTGATAGATTCTTTTATTGCTCTTACAGCTTCCTCTAAAGGGATAACGTTGCTAATCTTAAAGAATGCTGTCTGCATAATGGTGTTAATTCTTACTCCCAGGCCTAATTCTTGGGCAATATCAAAGGCACGTACAATATAAAATTTGAGTTTCTTTCTTATAATTGCTTCCTGCACCTGGCGAGGCAATCTGTCCCATACTTCATCTTTAGGATAAGGACTTGCCAGAAGAAACACTGCATTATCTTCTGCAGATGAAAAAATATCATATTTCTCCAAGAAACTAAAATTGTGACAGGCAAGAAAATTTGCTTTCTGGATAAGGTAAGTACTCCTGATAGGTGCGTTACTAACTCTTAAGTGTGAAATAGTCTTTGAGCCAGCCTTTTTAGAATCATATACAAAATAACCCTGAACATATTTATCTGTTAATTCTCCTATAATCTTTATTGAGTTCTTATTTGCTCCTACAGTTCCATCGGAACCAAGACCATAGAAAATACCCCGGAAGGTGTCGGGGTCTTCTGTAGAAAAAGAATTATCCACATCTAAACTTGAGTTGGTAACATCATCAACAATACCTACCGTAAAGTGATGCTTAGGCTCTTTTTCTTTCAAATTATCAAACACTGCTTTTACCATGGCTGGGTTAAATTCTTTTGAACCCAACCCGTATCTGCCTCCTACAATAACGGGCCACTCCTTAAGAGAGGAAAAACCTTTCTCCATCGCCTCTCCAATAGCACAACGCACATCAAGATAAAGAGGCTCCCCTACTGCTCCCGGCTCTTTAGTTCTGTCCAGAACAGCAATTGCTTTTGTGGTAGAAGGAATTACCTCTATAAATGCCTTAACATCAAAAGGGCGGTAAAGACGTACTCTCACAAGACCGGTTTTTTCTCCCTTTTTGTTAAGATAATCTACAGTTTCTGCTACAGTTTCTGCGCCTGACCCCATAATAATAATAATTCTCTCTGCATCAGGTGCACCAAAATAATCAAAAAGACCATACTTTCTTCCCACCACCTTTCCAAAACGCTCCATAACACTGGCAAATACACTTGGTGCGTTTTGGTAAAAAGGGTTAACGGTTTCTCTTTCTTGAAAGTAAACGTCAGGATTCTGAGAAGTCCCTTTTATTGTAGGCCTCTCGGGATTAAGCGCACGAAACCTGTGTTCTTTAATATACTCCTCTTTTATTACCTGACGCATTTCATCAAAAGAAAGAAGGGCAATTTTCTGAATCTCATGAGAAGTACGAAATCCATCAAAAGCTAACACCACAGGAATCCTCGACTCTAAAGTGGCAGCCTGAGCTACCAATCCCAAATCCATAACTTCCTGCACACTTGAAGCAAAAAGAATACCAAAACCCGTAGAACGTACAGCCATAACATCTGAATGGTCACAGAAAATAGAAAGAGCATGGGTAGCAACCGTTCGTGTAGTAACATAAAAAACTGCTGGCGTAAGCTCTCCTGCTATCTTAAACATATTAGGAATCATCAAAAGTAGACCCTGCGAAGCTGTAAACGTAGATGTTACCGCTCCTCCCGTAAGTGAACCATGAACAGCACCTGATGCCCCTGCTTCTGACTGCAATTCTGATACTGTAGGGATATCTCCCCACACATTGCATTCTCCTTTTGCAGATTTCTCATCTGCCATTTCCCCTATGCCAGAAGAAGGAGTTATAGGGTATATTGCGCACACCTCATTGGTTGCGTGTGCCACATAAGCAGCAGCAGTATTGCCATCCATTGATACATATTTCTTCTCCATTTAATGCCTCCTGTCTTATTTATCTCTTTCCATCTTATTAGAATAAGGGGATTTACTCAAAAAACACCCCTTTTATTTATTATACTTCTTAAATAATACCTCCCACTATTAAAAAAATATTATAGCAACTAATTATGAGATTGCAAGTATTTAGGGCATTGTTAAGAAAAAGAAGGGAAAAATAATCGGGAAGACGAAGCTTGAATTTAATCTGTAAGCTCTGCTTGCAATATTTTAAAAAAATTATTACATCCAAGAACGTATTAGGCTTAACGGAATATGAGGGGCCTGATAAGTTAATTCATCCTTTAGGGTAATAATAAAACAATCGGGAAGGTGGGACTTGCCCAGTACCAGAATAAATTCGGTACTGGGCACCCCGAACCGAACTATGTTCTGGTTCGGGGTGAACCCTCTTGTTACTCTTTACTTTCAAACGATAAGTAAACGAATATAAGAAAATCGGGAAGGTGGGACTTGAACCCACGGCCTCAACGTCCCGAACGTTGCGCGCTAGCCAAACTGCGCTACTTCCCGATGAAAAAGTCACAAGGTCACACGTCACACGTTTATACACAGATAACCGCAGATGAGAAACAGATTAGCACAGAAATATGCCCTTCGGGCGTCATATGTGTCGCTTCGCTCACGTCATACAGTAGTCATACATTGTCATACGTTATAAAAACACA
>CAYVYZ010000027.1:0-21034 GCA_964455875.1 uncultured Planctomycetia bacterium
AACTGCTTTGCCATATTGAAATCACCTCCTTAACCTATAATTGCTAAAACGTCCTCTTCGCGCATAATAAGATATTCTTCTCCGTCAACCGTTATCTCTGTCCCTGAGTATTTACCGTACAAAACTTTATCTCCCACTTTAAGTGTAGGAGCAATTACCTTACCATCATCGGTTTTTTTGCCTTCACCTACAGCAACAACTTCTCCTTCCTGGGGTCTTTCCTTCGCAGTATCAGGAAGAACTATGCCTCCCTTTGTTTTTTCTTTTTCTTCGGAAGGCTTAATAAGAACTCTGTCTCCTAGTGGCTTAATCTTCATACTCTCACCTCCTTGTTAAATTAACATTAAGCTCTTTAAAATACTATTTTTACCCCTTAGAATCTTAATTAGCAGACTTAAAGGTAGAGTGCTAATTTATTTTAAGGAAAGAAAAATAATTGTCAAGATTTTTTTTAAAAATTTTGACTATATAATATATTGGTTTTCAACAACTTATGAGGTGAGCACAAGAAACATACTAAATAAATTCTTTTAAAAGCAGAAGGCCCTTAAGAGTAAGGAGAGGCTCATAAATATGGGGAAAACTAATTTTATTTCTTAGTATATAACTTTCTCCCCCTGTAACAATAACCTTTGTATTTCTCATATTTTGTTTTATTTCTAATTTTCTCTTATACTTTTCAACAAAACTATTAACCATTAAAGAAAAACCTTCTTTTGCTCCACAGGAAACACTGGAGATAGTATCTCTGGGAATAAAAGTACATCTTGAGTTAACAAGCTTAACTCTCTTTGAGAGAAGTTCGCATTTCTTAAGTGCTTCAAGGTAAAGTTTAATTCCCGGTAATATAAACCCTCCCAAATAAGTTTTATCTTTGGAAATAAAATCAACGGTTAATGCGGTACCAAAATCTATAATTATCTTAGCCTGAGGGTACAACTTTATAGCAGCAAAAACATTAACCAATCTATCCTGACCGATGTCTTTTCTATTATAAAGTGATTTTACAGGCACAGTTAAGTCTCTACCCACAAAATAAACCTTTCTCCCAATATTCTTAAAATAAGATGACACTGAAGGGGCAACCGAACAAATAAGTATATCTTCAAATCGGTACTCTTTAAGCTTCTTTCTAAGGACAGAGCGATTAATACTCCTGTTGTATAACCTGAAAGCCTTAACCAATCTATTGTTCTTTTCTATTCCGAAATGAATACTTGTATTGCCAATATCTGCTAAAACCATAATTATTCTCCTCCATAGCCATGTTAACTACCGAAGATGCACAACAGAAGAGGCAAATATTTCCTTAATTTCATTTTTCTCGTCCCTAACATACAGCTGTGCGTTTTTGCCTATTTTATAAGCCGTCCCTTTGAGAGCCCCTTTCTCTGTGTAAACAATGACCTTTTTACCTAAAGTAACAAGATTTTCAGAAACCTTTTTTGTTATTTCCTTATAATCTTTCTTTTTAAAACGCTTATACCATATTATAACTTCTTTTAAGATAAGTTTAAATATCTTATCAACGGAGTGCTTTTTCTTAGTTGCAATGAGTATCGAAGTAGCCGAAACTGGTAGGTCCTTAAGTAGGGTGTTAATATTTAAACCTAAACCTACTATCACAAAATCAGGACGACGCAATGAAACTTTACCCTCAACAAGAATACCTCCTATCTTTTTCTTGCCATAAACAATATCGTTAGGCCACTTTATCTTAACCGGGATAATCCCCTTAAGGGCGTATATAACAGATAAGGCTATTACCATCCCCAAAAGGTTCAACCTCCTTACTTCCACTTGAGGTCTAAAGATAAATGAAACGTATAAACCTTTATTGTAAGGAGAGTCCCACCTTCTTCCTCTCCTCCCTTTTCCTTTTGTCTGCCCCTTTGCCCACACAACAGTAATCTCCTTTGCTCCTTTTTCTGCCAAACGATTCGCTATATCATTTGTGGAGGTAACCCTATTAAATTTTACTATCTTAAGGTAGGTTGCTTCTTTCATGCTTCTTATAATCTTTTCTTTTTTTGATAACGCCTTTAAGTTGCTCAATCTTATCTCTTAGTTGGGCAGCTTTCTCAAAACGGAGATTTTTTGCTGCAATCTCCATTTCCTTCTCTAAAATAGCAATAAGTTCTCTTACTTCTAACTCTTTATCGTCAAAATCTAACCTTTCTTTTAATTGCTCTTCTTGGCGAAAATAAATTTCAATTCCCTCTTTTATGTTTTTCTTAATCGTACGAGGAGTAATATTATGCTTTTTATTGTATTCAAGCTGTATTTTTCTTCTTCTAACGCTTTCTTCTATAGCCTTTCTCATCGAATCAGTAACTGTATCGGCATACATAATAACCTGAGCATTTATATTGCGGGCGCACCTTCCTGCTACCTGAATTAAAGATGTTGAGGAGCGCAAGAATCCTTCCTTATCAGCATCAAGTATCACCACCAAAGAAACTTCCGGCAAATCAATGCCTTCCCTTAAAAGATTAATTCCTACTACACAGTCAAATTTCTTAAGACGCAAATCTCTAAGTATTTTTGCCCTTTCAATGGCATCCAGCTCAGAATGGATATATGTTACCTTTAACCCTTCGCTGTTAAGATAATTACTTAAATCTTCTGCCATACGTTTTGTCAAAGTTGTGACAATTACCCGCTCCTTTTTGGCTGCTCTCTTTTTTATCTCTTCTATTAAATCATCTATCTGATTAACGGTGGGCTTTACCAAAATTTCAGGGTCCGGTAGGCCAGTAGGGCGTATCACCTGTTCTACCACTTCATTGCCTGAGAGACTAATCTCAAAATTAGATGGTGTAGCAGAAACAAAAATAACATCACCCACAAGATTCATAAACTCATCAAACTTAAGAGGACGGTTATCAAGACAAGATGGAAGCCGAAACCCATATTCTACCAATGTCTCCTTTCTTGATTTATCCGATTCGTACATGCCCCTTAGCTGAGGAATGGTAACATGACTCTCATCAATAATAGTAAGGAAATTGGGAGGAAAATAATCAATAAGGCAATACGGCCTTGAACCTGGTGCTCGTTGGGAAAGGTGCCGCGAATAATTCTCAATACCATGGCAATACCCCATCTCTCTTAACATCTCTATATCATAAAGGGTACGTGTACGTAAACGCTCTGCTTCCAAAATCTTACCTTGTTTCTTAAAATAATTTAATCTATCCTCCAATTCCCATTGAATTGTTTTTATTGCTGAGTTTATCTTGTCTTCGGCCATGATAAAATGCTTTGCCGGATAAATTCCTGTTTTTTCAATCTCACATATTTTCTTGCCTGTTATGGGGTCGAATTCGTAAATCCTGCTAGCAACATCGGAAAAAAACTCTATCCGTACTGCTCTCTCTTTATAGGCAGGAAAAATATCAACCGTATCTCCTCTTACTCTAAAAACTCCTCTTTTAAAATCAAAATCATTTCTTTCATACTGCATACTTACTAACCTCTCTATAAAGCGCTCCTGTCTTACAACCTGGTCTTTCTCAATATAAAGGATAAGCTCTTGATAATCCTGTGGTGAACCAAGATTATAAATACAAGATACAGAAGCAACAACAATAACATCTTCCCTTGACACTAAGGAACTAGTTGCAGAGAGCCTTAGCCTATCCAGTCTTTCGTTTATGGAAGCATCTTTTTCTATATAAGTATCAGTTTGGGGAATATAACTCTCCGGCTGGTAATAATCGTAGTAGCTTACAAAATACTCTACGCTATTATAAGGAAAGAACTCCTTAAATTCTGCATAAAGCTGTGCCGCCAATGTTTTATTGTGAGATATGACCAGAACTGGTCTGTTTAATTTCTCTATAAGACAGGCTAAAGTGAAAGTCTTACCGCTCCCTGTAACACCAAGAAGGGTCTGAAACTTCTTTTTATTCTTTATCCCAATAAAAAGTTTCTCTATGGCTTGAGGCTGATCGCCTGTTGGTTTAAATCTGCTAACAAGTTTAAAACTGCTCATTGTATCTCTAAAGAGAAGTCAATGCAGGAAGCAGAATGGGTAAGGGCACCCACAGAAATGAAATCTACTTTACTTGAGGCAATTCTTCTTATATTTTTAAGATTTATCCCACCGGAGGCTTCCAATTTAACATGGGGAAAATATCTGTTACGGTAGCTTACAGCCTTACGCAGAGAAGAAAAGCTAAAGTTATCTAACATCACTATATCAGGATTATATTTTATAACTTCCTTGAACTCCTTTAAGTTTTCTACTTCTATTTCTACAGGGAACGCTGCCTTCTCTTTTAAGGAGGACAAAACTGCCTCTAACCTTTGGGCGTTGATTTTCCTATTATTTACTATCTTAAGAGCTTTGAGATGATTATCCTTGACGATAATGCCTGTTGATAGATTAAACCTATGGTTAAATCCTCCGCCTGTCCTTACAGCATATTTCTCTAAAATTCTTAAAGTAGGAGTGGTTTTCCTTGTATCCATCACTTTGACGTTGTATCCTTTAATCCTTAAAACAAACTTTCTTGTATAAGTAGCTATCCCTGAAAGAAAAGACAGAAAGTTTAACGCTACCCGTTCCGCAGCAAGAATAGCTGCTGCCTTACCCTTTACAAGAGCAATAATATCTTTCTTAGTAAATGTATCGCCATCCTTTTTAAAAGACCTAAACACTAGTCTTTTATCTATGTGTTTAAAAACTTCTTTTGCTATATCTATGCCACAAAGGACTCCATCTTCTTTTGCTATTATAAAAGCTTTTCTTCTGATACGAGAAGGGATAGTAACCGCTGTGGTAATATCGCGCAGGCTACCATCTTCAGCTACTGCCTTCCTCACAATATCCCTAATAAAGCTTTTTTTTAGCTGAGAAAACATTTCCTCAACCTCTCTAAGCGCATAATATCATTGGATAAGGTTCTGTGTCTTTCCTTCTCTTTCTCAACAGTAGAAGAAGGTGCTTTCTTTATAAAATTATCATTTTTAAGTTTCCTCTCTGTCCCCAAAAGAAGTGCTTTAAGTTTTTCTATCCTTTTGTCTAAAGAGGCAATATATGCTTCTGTGTCAAAGTCACTTAAGGAAAAATCTAATTCAACATGTTCATTGTTAAAAATAACCCTTTTAAGTTTGTCTTCAAACGAGACTCCTTCTAAATCAGAGAGGCGTATTATCCAATCGCGATTTCTCTCTATCGATTTCTTTACTTTATGACTAACTTTCATAACAACAGCTACTTTCTTTTTGGAAGGAATGCCTAAATCAACTTTAAGATTTCTTATGTCTTTTACTAAAGACACGCAAAAATCAATAATCTCTTTATCTGCCTCATTAAACTTCACTTCAAGAGGTTCAGGCCACTTAGACGACATAATATATCCTTTAAAAATTGAAGGGAATTTTCCTTTTAGTATCTGGTAAATTTCCTCTGTTACAAAAGGCATAACTGGGTGAAGAAGTTTTAAAGAAACAACAAGACATTTAATAAGCACTTTGGCTTTGGATGCCTTTAAATTAGATTTTACAATCTCTATATACCAATCACAAAATATATGCCAGAAGAACTCATATATTTGCTTTGTAGCATCGCTAATGCGGTAACTATCAAAGCTAATAGTTACATCCTTTATCGTCTTATTAAGTTCACTTAAAACCCACTCATCTACGTCATCTACATCATTAAGGTCTAAATCATCAATAAACAATTTTTCCTCGTCAATTCTTGACAATATAAACCTAAAAGCATTCCATATTTTATTAGCAAAGTTTCTGCCTACTAAGAACTTCTCCTCGTTTAAATAAACATCAGAACCTGTAGACGCTAACATCATCAAAGAAAACCTTAAAGCATCAGCGCCAAACTTATCAATAATATCTAAAGGGTCAATAATATTACCCAAAGACTTAGACATTTTTATACCTTTATCATCCCGCACTGTTCCGTGAATCAATACTGTATGGAAAGGAATCTTTCCTATAAACTCTAAAGAAGCCATAATCATCCTTGCTACCCAGAAAAACAAAATCTCAGAAGCCGTAACCAATACATCTGTGGGATAAAAATAAGCTAAATCCTCTGTCTCTTTGGGCCAGTAAAATGTAGCAAAAGGCCAAAGCCAGGAAGAAAACCAAGTATCTAAGACATTTTCATCTTGATATATCTCTTTTGAACCGCATTTAGGGCATTGGGAAGGTTTTTCTCTTGAAACAATAAATTCCTCTTCCGTGGCTTCGCTATTCTTCATACAACTTTTACAGTAGTATACAGGTAGCCTGTGCCCCCACCATATTTGACGTGATATACACCAATCCTGAATGTTATACATCCAATTTAAATAAACCTTTTTCCAACGAGATGGGTAAAACTTTATCTTATCATTCTCAACAACTCTTATTGCATTAACAGCAAGGGGCCTCATCTTAACAAACCACTGCAGGGAAAGACGAGGCTCAATTACTGTATGACAACGGTAACAATGGCCAGCTCTTACAACATAAGGCTCTTTCTTCTCAATCAAACCTTTTTCCTCAAGAAGCTCCAATAATGCTTTACGTGCCTCAAATCTATCCATTCCACAAAAATCACCGGCCTTCTCGTTTAAGGTAGCATCTTCGTTCATTATATTAATAAACTCAAGGTTGTATTTTTTGCCCAAAATAAAATCAACGGGGTCATGTGCCGGTGTAACTTTAACTATACCTGTTCCAAATTGAGGATCAACCAGCTCATCTTCTATAACTTGAAGTTTTCTATTCATAACAGGAAGAATAACTGTCCTCTCCTTAAGCCATTTGTAACGTTCATCAGTAGGGTTAATCGCCACTGCAGTATCCCCCAGCATCGTCTCAGGCCGGGTAGTTGCTACTACTATATACTCGATAACTTTCCCTTCGTTAGTTTTATAAGGTTTATCTATAGGGTATTTAATATAATATAGCCAGCCGTCAATATCAGAGTAAGGAGATTCCTCATCGCTAAGAGCAGTCCTGCATCGAGGGCACCAGTTAATAATATAGTTTCCTCTATAGATAAGCCCTTTTTCATATAGACGCACAAAAACTTCTTTTACTGCTTCTGAATAGCCTTCGTCCATAGTAAAACGCGTCCTTTGCCAGTCGCAGCTTGCCCCCAACTTCTTGAGCTGTTCAATTATGGTAGAGCCGTATTGATTACGCCACTGCCATAATCTTTTAATAAACTCCTCTTTACCAATATCCTCCTTACGAAGCCCTTCTTTAGCCAGCTGCTTTTCTACCACATTCTGGGTAGCGATTCCTGCATGATCTGTCCCTGGCATCCAGAGTGCTTCAAACCCCTGCATACGTTTAAAACGAATTAGAACATCCTGAATAGTGTTGTTTAAGGCATGGCCCATATGAAGAATCCCTGTAATGTTAGGAGGCGGAATAACAATGGTAAAAGGCCTTTTATGTGTATTTGTTCTGGCAGCAAAACAAAAGCCTTTTAGCCACAAATCATAAATTCTGTCCTCTGTGTTTTTAGGACTGTATTTTGATGGTAGTTTCATAACTATTTAATTTACATGGCATTCGGGATAATGTCAAGATTAGAGAGGAAAATTATCTATGGGTGTTTTTTCTTGAACAAAGACTTTACATCCTCAGCTACAAGATAGACACAAGGAATAACAATAAGAGTCAAGAAGGTGGCAAACAAAAGCCCCCAAGAAATTGCCAAAGCCATCGGCCTTAAGAAAGGGTCAAGACCGCCGATTCCATACGCTACAGTACCTAAGCCAGCTACTGTAGTAATAGTGGTAAGAATTACAGGGCGTAAACGTAAAAGACCTGCTTTTTCTACTATGCTAACTAATGGCTTATCTTTATTTTCTCTTCTTAACTTATTTATAAAATCAACAAGAACTATTGAATCATTTACCACTATGCCGCATAATCCCACCAATCCTAACAGAGCCAAAAAACTTATGGGCTCAGAATGAATAATGAAAGCGAAAACCACCCCAATCAAAGCAAATGGTATAGTAAGCATAACAATGAAAGGCTGAATAAGAGAGTTGAATAAAGTGGCTAAAATTAGATAAATTATCAACACAGCAATAATAAAGGCTCTAAATAAGCTAAGTAACGACTCTATGGTCTCCTCGTTTTCTCCTCCAAAATGAAGAGTATACCCAGGGTATTTAAGCCCTAAATCTTTAAACTTATGCTTAAGAAGCATATTTGCCTTCATAGAAGTCATATGCCGGTTATCTACATCAGCAGTAACAGAAATGAAACGCTTGCCATCAAGATGCTTTATGGAACGCAACCTCTGTTTATACTCGATTCTTGCTACAGAATTAAGGGGAACTAAATTGCCAAAACGGTTGCTTACAATTATTCTATCGAACACATCTAAACTGCTTCTTTCTTCTTTAGGAAGCCGCACTAAAACTTTTATCTCCTTCTCTGCCTCTGAACGTTTAATGGTGGTAGCTACCGCGCCACTAAAGGCACATCTTATAGCAAAGGCGATGTCGGAATTGGTAAGATAACTACTGGCTGCTTTATTTTCATCCACAATAACATTTATTTCCCTGCTTCCTAAGTCATAGCTATCACTTACGGAAGACACCCCTTTTAATGTATTAAGATATGCTTCTATATCTAAGACTATTTTTTTTAGCTTTAAGAAATCCTTTCCTCTGGCTCTTACATCTATGGCCCTTCCCACAGGAGGCCCTTCTTTAAATTCCTGAGGGTATAATTTTACTACACCTTTAGGTTTTAATTGGCGAAAAATCTTATCAAGACCGGGTTTAATACTCTCTATAATTTCTGCTGCTGTCTTATCACGCTTGCCTGATGGCGTAAGATAAACATTAACCTGGGCAAAGTTACTGCCCTGCTTAGCATTGGGGTCATAACCCCGTTCCTCTTTTATGCTGCCCACCATTGTCTCGTAAGTATCCATATATTTTGGAGGAATAGTTGAAACAAAATCCTCTACTTTTTTTATCAAACGGTTGGTTTCCTCTAACGATATCCCTGGCTTTGCCTCCATTCTTATAGAGAACTGCTCTACACCTTTGGAAGAAAATAAAATAAAAGGCATAAAAAACTTAACAGCAATAACAGAAAGTATAAAGGCTGTAAATACTAACCCAATTACTTTATATCGATTCCGTAATGAAACCTTTAAAAGAGTATTATATTTTTCTAATATATATTTGAACCACCTTCTCTCTGACTTGCCATTCTTCTGCTTTTTTATGGGATGGGCAAAATCCGCTAAATGAGAAGGAAGAATAATAAAAGCTTCAACCAAAGAAGCACCAAGGGCAATTATTGCTACAAAAGGAATGTATCTTACAAATCTTCCGATAAGCCCCTTCATAAACATAAGAGGAGACAAAGCAGCAATTGTGGTAAGGACTGTAGCTAAAACAGGTAGCATCACCTCACTTGTCCCTCTTATAGCTGCTTCTTTAGGAGTGTATCCTTTTTCTATATAGCGGTAAGTATTCTCCGAAATAATAATTCCGTCGTCTACAACCATCCCCAAAACAAGAATCAGACCAAACATAGTTACAAGATTTATGCTTAAACCGATAAAATCCATCGTCCAAAAAGTAGTAAACATAGCAATAGGAATCCCTAAAGCTGTAAATAGAGCTGGTATGGGGTGTAAAAACATAAATAAAACCCACACAACAAGAACTAACCCAATAAAGCCATTAGAACGTAAAACGCCAAGCCTTCTTTTTACATAATAAGACATATCATAAAAAGTAGATATTTTAAGCTCAGGCGGTGCTTTCTTTTTAAACTCTTTAATTATTCTTTCAATATTATCTACAATCTTAAGGATATCTCCATTTTCCCGTTTTATCACAACCAATGTAATTGCCCGCGTGGACAATACTTTGTTTAATACCACATCATCTTCGAAGGTGTGTTTGACTGTAGCCACATCCTTTACTTTCACCCAATTGCCTAAATCGTTACCCCTTATAACCGTATTTTCAATATCCTCTCTATTCTTAAAATACGCTTTTACCTTTACGGAATACTCTTCCTTTTCTGTTTTAAGTTTACCTCCAGGAGTATCCACATTTTGCCTTCTTAAGGCATCTCTTAACTCGGAAAAAGACATATGGAGATTGCGCATCTTTTTTATATCGGGTTGAACCCAATACTCCTCATCTCGCCATCCTGATTTCTCTATTGAAGAAACACCACTTATATTCTCAATGAGGTCTTTAAGGGCATCCGCTAGTTCTCTTAACTTAAATTCAGAAAGGTTGCCGCTTAAAGCTATTTTTATAACGGGAATTTCGCCACTGGTTATTTCTGTAACTGTAGGCCTCTCATCTACCTCGTCGGGTAAGTTTGTCACTCGGTCAACTGCCTTCTGGATATCAGTTATTACTTTATCCTTATTTTTTACATCGCTTGATATCTTAAGAGAAATTAAAGAAACGCCATCATCAGAAGAAGAGATTATCTCTTTAATATTATCAACCTCCTTAAGTTCCTTCTCTAAGGGAGTAGTCACTAACTTTTCTACTCTCTCAGCATCCGCCCCCCTGAAATAGGTAGTAACAATCACTCTGTCAAATGAAACAGGAGGAAAAGCTTCCCTTCTTAAATGAAACAGAGCAAAAATACCTGCAATAATAAGGACACAGGAAAGTAGGTTTACAAACAGAGAATTTCTTATAGAAAATTCAACCAGCTTCTTCATATCTTTTGCTTCCAGTATTTGAACAAAAGGGTATTCTTATTTCTCTCTAACTCAATAACTGCTATACGGTAAGAAAAAAGGGCTTCTGAGAGCATAAGGCGCGAGTTTAAGACATCATTCTGATACCTTATTATAATATCACTTGAAGAACGGCCATATTTGAGCCTTATCTTCTCTGCAACAAGTTTTTTCTTCTGTAGCTCTACTACACTCTTGAGTGCCTCTATCCGGTTAGCAAGAGAGTTTATCTGCGTGACACTATTGTTAATTTCTCTAAAAATCAACCTTTCTGTTTTCTTAAGAAGAAGTAAAAGTTTCGCTTTATTAAGCTTTGCCTTGTTGTAATATGATTTTTCCTTTCTTCGTTCAAGAGGAAAGCTTATATTTACTCCTATAGACCAAGAAGAATAATCATCAGAGCTTACCTTACTCCAGGCATCCTTATAATTCAAAGATATACCGTTTTTTGTAAAAGAGGAAACTAAATCAATCTGAGGCCATAAAGAATTTTTCTTTAAAGCGACATCCAACGATGATGCAGAAACCTGATTCTTTACTATCCTATAATCACGCCTTGTCTCTACTGCTTCCTTTAACTCATCGTATAAATTAAAACGTCTTGTCTTAACATCAAGCCTATCCAGAGGGATAATCTTTTTATCCGTATCTTTTATATTTAAAAGGTATAAGAGGTTATTTTTTGCCTCATTAAAAAGCAACTGGGCACTTAAGACATCGCTCTTTTTAGAAAAAACATTAGCTCTTGCCGCTAAAACATCAGGCTCCTCTACAAGACCAATATTTACCTTCTTCTTATAAATTTCATAGAGTTTCTTGGCCTCATTGAGCATATCTTTTTTTATCTGCAGCTCTTCATACCTTAATACAACTTCCCAATATGCCTTTTGCACCCCTGCTAAGGCAGCCTCTATGTTATCCAAGGATGTAAAATCAGAGTTTGTAATATTTAGCTTAGTGATTTTTATATTAGTGCGATCGGTGAAACCAAAAAAGTTTTTAGCAAGCGGCTGCGTCAGAGAAATACCCACATTGGCTTCGGTGTTAGGATTCAAAGAGTAAAAAGTAGAATTGCTCCAAATCCTCCTATTGTAAGCTTCAATACCAATAGTAGTTCCTGTTGGCATTTTCTTGGTAATACCTACAGAGTAATTACTGGTAGAACTTGAACTTCCTAAAAGTGTAGAGGCAGCATCGAGGTTATTCTTCTCATAGCTTAGCTGGGCATTAAAAAAAGTGTCGAATATAGACTCTGCCTCAAAAAGATTATTTCTGTTTATATAGGCATCAAACTTAGCCATCTGAATATCAAGGTTATTCTCCAGTGCCAGCTTAGTTATCCCTAAGAAATCAATATAAATCACATCGTCTTTCTCCTGGGAATACACACAGAGAAAGCTCACACTGATTAAAACATACACAACCAACAGAATGTTAAATACTTTTTTTGCCATATAAGATATTTTTTACTTTTCTTAAAATACTCAAATACTCTTTTCTCTCTTTAGCTGATAATTTTCCAAACACATCTTCAATAGCCCTGCGGCGTGCCTTTTTAGTATTATCTAAAACTTTTTTTCCTTTAGGCGTAAGGACAACTTTCACTACCCTCCTGTCTTTTGCCCCCCTTTCTCTCTTAACCATTCCTGCCTGATAAAGCCTGTCAACTATGCCAGTAGCAGCAGGCAGGCTTATATTAAGCTCAGATGCAATGTCCTTCATCTTTATTGCGCCAGTCTTATCAATTAAATCCAGAGAAAGAAACTGTGGAAGTGTAAGAATCCCCCTTGACAATTCATCGGTATGTTTCTTAAACATACCCTTTAATATATAGGGCATTAGATTAAGAACCTCATAGGAAAAACTCTTCATATCATTACTACTCATAATTAACCTCCCTAATAGTTAGCTATATTAAATATTTACATAATAAAGTATATCATACGGAAATATCTACGTCAAGGGGCAGCTTAAAAGAATCAATTAGAAACAGTATTACTTAAACGCCCGATACCATCTATAACTATATCGATGGTATCGCCTATCTTCATAGGTCCTACTCCAGGGGGAGTACCTGTAGAAATTATATCGCCGGGGTTAAGTGTCATTATTTTAGAAATAAAGGAAACTATCTCTTCTACGGAGAAAATAAAATTACTCGTAGAAGAATCTTGCTTAAGTATACCATTAAGGTAAGCTTTTATTCTTAGATTAGAAGGATTAATATCTGTCTCAAGATACGGACCGCAGGGACAAAAAGTATCAAATGATTTAGCCCTCGTCCACTGAACATCTCTTTTTTGCAAATCTCGTGCGGTGACGTCATTTAAACACGTATAGCCAAGTATATAATTTCTTACTTTCTTACAAGAAATGTTTTTTGTTTTTTTCTTAATTATCACTGCTAACTCTGCCTCATAATCAAGTCTCTTTGAATCATGAGGGTAAACAATATTTTCTCTGTGAGCTATCAAAGCTGTGGGAGGTTTTAAGAAAATAATTGGTTCTTTGGGAATCTTCATTTTAAGTTCTTTTGCGTGGTCTTTGTAATTTAACCCTACAAGAACTATCTTTGTAGGCTCAACAGGAGCCAATAGTTTTACCTTCTTCAAGGGTATCGTCTTCTCTGTCAACTTTATTCTCTTAAAAGGGGATTCTTTTATAATTTTTATGGTGTCCCCTTTTATGATGCCCCAATTTTCTTTTTGTCTATAAATAAACCTGGCTATTTGCATAAAGAAATTGCTCCCTTATGTAAAAAGTTTATGGTATCTATAAACCCCGGAAACGATTTACTTATGCAATCTACCTCATCAAGGGTACATTCCACCCTTGAAGCTATAGCCATAATTACCATGCTCATTGCTGTACGGTGGTCAGAAAAACTCTTAAACGAGGCCCTCTTAAGTTTTTCTCTATTGTTTCCTATACCTTTAATTACAACACACCAATCATTACGATAAGGGTAAGCTTTTATATCAACGCCTGCTTGCTTTAAATTATAAACCATGGAATTAATACGGTCTGCCTCTTTCACCTTGAGCTCCTTTAGCCCATAAATTACAGTCACACCTTTTGCAAAAGCAGCGCATACAAAAAGTATGGGCAACTCATCAATCATAAGGGGAATCTCCTTTTTCCTCACAATAGTTGAACGCAACAAGGAAGAATAAGAAATAATATCGGCGTAGGGCTCAAAATAATTTTTTCTTTCTGTTATCCTGATGCGAGCCCCCATTCTTTTTAATACATTTAAGAACCCAATCCTTGTGGGATTGACATTAACCTTCTTGATGTGAATTCTTGAATCTTCTAAGAGGGCACCGAGAGCAACAAAAAAAGCAGCAGAAGAAAAATCACCAGGAACAAAAATTTCACCAGGGGTAACCAATTCTGCTTCTTTTGAATAAATAAAGTTCCCTTCTTTCTTAAGGGGAACTCTAAAATATTTCAACATTCTTTCGGTATGGTCTCTTGAAGGTATATATTCCTTTATCTTTGTTGTCCCCTTTGAAAAAAGAGAAGCAAAAATAATTGCTGACTTAACTTGAGCGCTACTTATAGGAAGTTTATAGTCTATTGCTCTTAATTCTCTAACAGGCTCTATACACAAAGGAGGCAATTCCTCATCCTTTCTTTTTAGGCCCTTTATCTTTGCTCCCATAAGCCTTAAAGGCTCGGTAATCCTTTTCATCGGTCTCTTTCTTAAAGAGCCCTCTGCCTCTATTTTTGTACTGAAATTCTGGCCCACCAAAAGGCCACTTATAACACGCAAAGTGGTCCCGGATTGCCCCGCATTTAATAAAACTTTATTCTTTCTGGGAAAATATTTCCCTTTTGATACAACTATAAATTCATTCGCAGATGTCTTCTTTATATTAACCCCCAGATTTTTCATACATTCCAAGGAAGCATAAGTATCGTTACTCTTAAGAAAGTTCCTTATAATTGTCTTCCCTTTTGCAACTGAAGATATAAAAATTGCCCGATGGGAAATAGATTTATCCGCCGGTATATTAATCTCTGACCTAATTCTTGAAAAAGAAGTTATCTTAACCATTCTTCTCTATAACCTCATTGAACCACAAAGGTAAAGGTGCTTTAAATTCCATAAACTTATTTGTTCTTGGGTGATAAATTCCCAATTTAAAAGAATGAAGAAATAAATTATCATATCCGTCTTTCCTTCCGTATTTCTTATCGCCTAAAATAGGGTGTCCTAAAAAATTCATATGAACTCTTATTTGATGCATCCTGCCTGTAAGGATAACAATCCTTATATAACTAAACCTTTTAAACCTCTTAATTACTTCAATGTGAGTTATGGCGCTTTTTGCCTTAAACATACTCACCTTCATCTTAAGCCTGTTCCTGTTATCTCTCCTTAAAGGCAAATCAATCAATAGCCTGTCTCTTTTTATAACATCCCACACTATTGCACGATACTCTTTCTTAACTTTTCTCTCTCTAAAACTCTCAATAAGCTTAAGGTGACTAAAGTTGTTTTTCGCAAAGACCATAGCACCTGTTGTTTCTTTGTCAAGACGGTGTACCACTCCGGGGCGCTCAAGACTTACAGAAGATAATTTTTTTTTCATGTATATAAGGGCATTTACTAAAGTGTTTTGGCAAGCTAAAGAAGGGGGATGAACTACCAAGTTAGCCGGCTTATTAACTACAATAATATCTTCATCTTCATATACAATATCAATATCTAAAGGGTAAGGCTTAAGCACAGGCGTTACCCCCCTAAGAAAGGAAACAGTAATCAAGTCTGCCTCTTTCAAAGAATAGCTTGATTTTTTTCTTTCGCCGTTTACAAGAATACTTCCCCCTTCAATCATCTTGCCTATCTTTGTACGTGATAGCTCTGGAACCTTCAGCGAGATAAACTTATCCAGTCTTACTCCCTTTTCTAATCTACTTATACGAAATTCTTTTTTCACTCCTCACAAATGAGTAAAAAAACAAAAGCCCTACACCTATACTTATACACATATCAGAAAGATTAAATACTGGCCATATTCTTATATCTATATAATCAACTACATAACCATAAAATATTCTGTCAAAAAGATTAGACAAGGCTCCTCCTAAAATTAACCCAAAAGATAATTTAGGCAACAATCCTTTTTGCTTCTCTTTTTCCGCCATTGCAACCAATATAACAACAAAAACGCACCCTGCATATATTAGAAAATTTGAATAACCTTTTAATATACCGAAGGCTGCGCCTTTATTGAAAACAACTGTTATATGAAAAACGTTTTTGATTATGGGAATCGTCTGGAGGGAGAAATTGTTTTTAAGAAAGCTTTTTATAAAGTAATCTAATATGAATACGATAAAACCAATTACAGTGGCTACCCCATTTTATATCCTGTTTTCCTTTTCCAACCTCTCTTTGCATTTTGCACAATAACGCGCATAAGGGATAGCCTTCAGACGCCCTTTGGTAATGTTCTTATTGCAGGACAAACATATACCGTAAGTCTTGTCTTCTATCCTCTTAAGGGCCTCATCTATCTGAAACAATATCTTATGTTCATTGGACATAAGATTAAGATTAAAGTCTCTTTCGTAATTATCGCTTGCTACATCTGCCATATGCAGGCTATAACCAGAAATGTCGCCAGAAATATCCTTCTGGGATTTCATAAGAGTATCTTCAGAGATATCCCTTATTTTATTAAGTAAGTCTTCTTTAAGATTTATAAGAATCTCTCTGAATATTTTTAAGTCCTTAGCTAAGAGCTTCTTTGGTTTTGCCCTCTTTCTTGTGATTTTCTTACTCTTTGAGAACTTTGCTTTAGTTTTTATTGCCGTCTTTCTTCTCAACATTACCTCCTCCTTTCAGGACATTTACACAACGTATGCACAAATCAGGGTAATCCTTGTCACTGCCTACGTCCTTACGCCAGTTCCAACAACGTAAGCATTTTCTCCCTTCTGCCTTGTTAACTTCTATTCTGAAATTTCCTTTTTCTACTCTAACGCCAGAGACAATAAATGCTTCTCTTAAAGTATCCTGGTGTTTCTTAAAAAATACGTAATCTTTTTCCTCGCAGTAAATATTAACCTCTGCTTCCAGAGAACTGCCAATAATGCCCTTTTCTCTTTTTCTCTCAATTTCCTTCAAAACTTCATCTCTTAAAGCTAATATCCTATCTCCTTCGACAATAACATTTCTGTCTATCTCTGTCTTATCCTTTTCTTGGGCAAGACTATGAAGGAATATTGATTCTTTTTTATCTTTCCAGTTATCAAAGGAAACAAAAGCATCTTCTGCCGTAAAAGACAAGATAGGCGCAATAACTCTTAAAAGAACTTTAAATGTATAATAAAGAACATTCTGGGCTGATTTTCTCTCCTTTGATGTCGGGGAATAAGTATATAATCTATCCTTTAATATGTCAAGATAGAAAGAACTTAAATCAAGGTTGCAGAAATTGAAAACCTTTTGAGCTACTTTATAAAAACTAAAATCTTCATAATCTCTTATAACATCACTAACAAACAGCTTTGTTTTATAAAGCATGTATCTATCTATCAATTTTAACTCTTTCTCTTCTACTAAATCCCTATCTTCATTAAAATCGTAAAGATTACCCATAATAAATCTTAAAGTATTTCTTATTTTTCTATAGATATCTATAAGTTGTTTTATTATCTGGTTGGATAGCTTTATATCCTCTGAATAATCGCTAAAAGCAACCCATAATCTAAGAATCTCAGCTCCATATTTTTTAATAATCTCCTGAGGGGAAATAACATTGCCCAGAGACTTAGACATTTTTCTCCCTTCGCCGTCAACAACAAACCCATGAGTCAAGATAGTATTAAAAGGAGGCTCATTGTACCTTGCTACAGAGGGAATCAAAGAAACCTGAAACCACCCCCTATGCTGGTCGCTTCCCTCAAGATACATATCCGCAGGAAAACGTAAGTCTTCGTTGCTCTTTACTACTGCTAAGAAACTCGCTCCTGACTCAAACCAGACATCGAGTATATCATTCTCCTTATCAAAGTCTCCTCCTTCACAATCTGAGCACTTAAACCCATCAGGCAGAAAATAAGAAATGTCTTTTATAAACCAGCTATCTGAGCCTTCTATCCTAAAAACAGAAGCAGCTTTGTCGATAACCTTCTCATCAAGTACGATATTGCCACACTTTTTGCATTTAACTGCAGGTATAGGGATTCCCCACAGTCTTTGGCGCGACAAACACCAATCGGGTCTAGTCATCAACATGCTTCTCATTCTTTCAATTCCCGAAGAAGGAACCCACTTAACACTCTCTATAGACTTAAGAGACCTCTGCCGTAAATCATCATGTTCTATATCTAAAAACCACTGATAAGTGGCTCTAAACACAATGGGATTTTTACACCGCCAGCAATGAGGATAAGAATGGGTAATATGTTCATACTTAAGAAGAAGGTCTTTTTTTCGCAGCTCCTCAATAACCAAATTGCTTGCTTCTTCAATGTCTTTATCAGAAAATTTCCCTGCTTCGTCAGTAAAAACACCCTTCTCATTAAGAGGCATAATTATTTCTAAGTTGTACTTTTTTACCAGAGAAAAATCTTCCTGCCCATGCCCGGGGGCTATATGCACACAGCCACTTCCTTCCTCCTTGGAAACAAAATCCGCATTAACAACTAACGACTCCCTGCCCATAAAAGGGTGAGATAACACAATAAGCTCTAAGTCCTTTCCTCTAAATATTTTTTTCTCTTTTAAGGCTATTCCCAGCTTTTCTTCTAAATAACCACGTAAAGAAACAGCAAATAGTATTGACTTTCCATTGTAGTCATAAACCCCATAATCCAAATCAGGATGCACCGCTACAGCAACATTGGAAATAAGCGTCCAAGGGGTTGTTGTCCATATCAAAAAATATACATTGTCACCATCAAACTTGCCTTTCGAATTAATTACTTTAAAAAGAAAATAAATTGAGGGAGATTCTTTATCTGCATATTCAACTTCTGCCTCTGCTAAAGCTGTCTCGCACTTTATACACCAATTGACAGGACGTCTTCCTCTGTATACGTATCCTGAAGAAACAAGCTCTTTTAAAAGATGAAGTACCCAGTACTCATAATCACTGGACAACGTAAGATAAGGCTTTTCCCAGTCACTGAACACTCCCAGACGCTTAAAATCCTCCTTTTGCAAATCCACATACTTTAAGGCAAAATGCCGGGCCTTCTTCCTAAAATCCACCACACTAACCTCAGATTTACTCCTATTAAGCTCTTTAAACAACTGATGTTCTACAGGTAAACCATGGCAATCCCATCCTACAATAAAAGGGGTATCATAACCCAACATACCTTTTATTTTAATAACAATGTCCTTTAAAATCTTATTAAGGGCATGCCCTATATGAATAAGGCCGTTAGCATAAGGAGGGCCATCATGAAGAATAAACTTCTTTTTTTTGCTTCTTTCTTCTCTTAGACGCTGATAAATACCAATCTCATTCCAAAAGGAAAGTATCTTTGGTTCTAAAGACACCAGATTAGCCTTCATAGAGAATGTTGTCTTGGGTAAGTTAAGAGTATTGCGGTAATCCATAGCGTTATAAATATTTCTTTAAGAGTATCTTGAGCTCTTCTTTCTTTCTTTTGGGGATAAATTTCTTTGGTGTAACAATAGAATTTTTTAATGTCTCTTTACATTTGCAGTTTCTTTCTTCTTCAATAAGAGGTATTACTTCCTTAATTATCCTTTTAGCGTTATCTACATTTTTAAGAAGGTTGGCAATAACCATCTGAGCAGTAACAGTAGCAGTAGAAGGATGCCAACAATCGTAGTCAGTAACCGCAGCTAAAGTAGCATAACAAATTTCTGCCTCTTTTGCTAAGCGCGCCTCAGGAAGGTTAGTCATTCCAATAATATCCATCCCCCAACTTCTGTAAAGGTTTGACTCTGCAAGAGTAGAAAACTGGGGGCCTTCCATATTAAGATAAGTTCCTCCAAAGTGAACATTAACTTTTACTTTCTTAGCGGCCTTCTCTAATTTCCTTGCCAGACTTTCGCATATAGGGTGAGCAAAACCGATGTGGACGACAATCCCTTCATCAAAAAACGTATATTTGCGGGCTTGATTGGTCCTGTCTACAAACTGCAAAGGAATAACAAAATCAAGAGGCTTAAGCTCTTCTTTAAGAGAGCCACACGCACTTACTGATATAATCCACCCCACATTAAGTTTTTTCATTCCAAAAATATTAGCGCGGTAATTAATCCCTGAAGGAAGTATGGTGTGATTTTTATCATGCCGAGGCAAAAAAACAATTTCTCTTCCCTCTAATTCAGCAATTACATAGGGAGCTGATGGCTTGCCAAAAGGAGTCTTCAAGGATATTTCCTTTTTCTTCTTTATCCCTTCAAGCTTATAAAGGCCACTGCCTCCAATTATACCTATCCTCTCCATAATCCTCCTATTTGTATCTTGTTAATCTTTGGCAAGCTCCTTTGCCCTTCTGTAAGCAGAGCTTACCGCTTCGTAAATTATAGAATCCATTTTTTTCTTATTAAAAACGTCTATTGCCCTTTCTGTGGTCCCTCCCTTTGAGGAAACATCCTTTATCAGCTGAGAAAAATCCTTTCCGCTTAAAACAGCAAGCTTAACCGCTCCCATAAATGTCTCCTCTACCATCTCTTTAGCTACCTGCCTGGAGAACCCTAAGCGGAGAGCTGCTTTCATTATTGCATCCATAAAATAATATATATATCCTGGGCCGCTACCGCTTATACTGGTTACCTTATCCAAAAAGTTTTCCCTAACGGTAAACGTCTTGCCTACATAACTAAAAATCTTAATGGCTATGTTTAAATCTTCTTTCTTGGCATTCTTGCCACGACATAAAAACGAAACTGAATTCCTTACTTTCGCCGCTAAATTAGGCATAACTCTTATTACCCTTATGCCTTTTATTCTCTTCTCAAAATAAGAAGTAGAAACCCCTGCAGCGATAGAAATAAGAAGGGGTTTTTTCTTTGAAAGATAATGGTGGGCTTTTTTTATAAAGTCCTCTATATCCTGAGGTTTAATTGCAATCAAAACAACCTTAGATATACCAATGAGCTCTTCTAAACTTTTTGCTATGTTAACCGCCTCTATGCCTTTTAGTTTCTTCTTTTGGGTATCGTAAATTGATATTTCGTATGTGCCTTCTGAAAGAAGGGCTTCGCCTACAGCACTGCCCATATTGCCAAAACCAACAATGCCAATATATAACTTATTTCTCATAAAGTGCTCTACCATACCACAAATTATTTCTCATGTCAACATTGATACCCAAAGC
>CAYVYZ010000028.1:0-14674 GCA_964455875.1 uncultured Planctomycetia bacterium
ATTCGGTCATTAGAGCAACAATATAAGGTTGGGAAATAGTTTGGGACAAATCTATAGAAAGGGGCGTATCCTCATAAGCATAAGGCCTGCGGCTACGAGGAACAAAAATTTCTCGCGGTATGCTCCTAAAAGCATCTAAAACACGACTATCACTTATTCCCCTACTTATAAGCTGTTCTCTAACCATCTTCTCTCTTAAATATGAATAATCAGAGTTCTTCATTTTTTTAAACTAACAATAAAACGCAAAAAACGAAAAGTATCATATAAAGGGTGAATTTTGCTGCTGTGATTCTTAAAATAGATACTCTTTATAGGAACAGATTTAATGGGGAAATTGTTCTTTGCTGCCTTAATTAATATCTCTGATTCTATCTCAAACTTATCTGTCTCTATGCAAATGCGTTCTAAAACATCCCTTCTTATCATTCTGAAACCGCATTGACTGTCAGGGATATTTTGCTTAACAATAAAGGAAATAAGAAGTGACATGAACCGGTTGGTTAAAACTCTTATTAAAGGCATACCATAATGGCGTTCCATTCGGTTCCCAATTACAAAAGCATACCCTTCCTTTGCACATTCAATAAAGCTATCAATATCAGAAGGAGAATGTTGGTTGTCGGCATCCATAGTAATAAGGTAATCAAACTCAACATTATCAAGAAGGTACTTTATTCCTTTCCTTAAAGCACCTCCTTTGCCTAGATTTCTCTCATTACGCAGCACTATATCAGCCTTCTCCTTCGCTATTTTAGATGTTGAATCGCTTGAGCCGTCATCTACTACCAGTATGGAAAGCCCCTTTTTCTTTAAACTATCCAATAAGCCGCCTATCTCTTTCTCTTCGTTATAAGCAGGAATCAAAACCCAAACCCTCATAACCAATACCTGCTAAACATATACCATTGATCGGGATAGTTAACTATATACCTCTCTAACACAGAAGCATACTCTTCTATTAGTTCTTTTGTCTCTTTAGGAACACCATTTTCCTTATATGGAAGAATCGGAGGCTCAAAAATTAACCGGTAGTAATACTTATCTTCTCTAACAAAAAAAGAAGGGATAACAACAGAATCCGTTTTCAATGCAAAGAAAGCAGGCCCGCGAGGAAGCAAAGCATCTCTTCCGCAAATCACTACTTTCTCTCCACTATTGGCAACAAAATCTTTGTCTCCCAAAAAAGCAATCATTTTTTTCTCCTTAAGAATCTTAAAGCATTTTTTTACAGCTATGCCTGTCGGTATAATCTTAACCTTAAAGACATCCCGTTGGTGATTAAAGAAATTGTTTATTCTCTTATCCCTATGAGGTAAAGCAATGGCGTATATATCGTATCCCAAATATGACGTTATCGCTCCTCCCAGCTCATAATTGCCAATATGGGCGGTAAGAGCTACTATCCCTTTTTTTTCCTCTATGGCTTTATTTAAGTTATCCAAGCCGCTTAACCTTACATATTTTTTAATAAAACGAGAATCAATTTTCTCAAAACTAAAAAAATCAGCTAAGTAAAAGGCAAAATTCTCAAACACCCGTAAAGCATACCTCTTAGCTTTCTTCTTATCTTTAAGAACGGGCGTAAGATTATAAATCACACATTGGCGGTCATACCAAGAAATCCAGTACTTAAAGCGAGAAATAATGGAGGCAATAAAATAAGATAGCCGCCGCGGGCATAACAAAGCCATAAAACGTGCTATGCAATATAGATAATACATTAGCTTAGATAATCAATAATAAAATAAGCGATACGCAAAGAAGAATCTCTTATAGAGTTTTCCTTGGCTGATTGTTTGAAGATAGCAAGCTCCTCTCTGTTATTTAGCAACCTTTCGACAAGATTTCTTACCTCTAAAATATTACCTGCCTTAAGAATTGCTTTTCTTTTTGTCAAATACTCTACATTCCTCTCCTCCTGTCCGGGAATAGGATTTATTACTATAATTCCCAGTTCTTTAGAGAGCGCTTCTGATATGGTTACCCCTCCTGCTTTAGTAATAATAATATCAGAAAAATCCATAAGTTTATTGACAAAATCAATGTAGCCAAAATAAAAGACAGGCCTTCTGAACCTATTTCTTCTCTTCTTAAACCACCTATAAAGAGTCTTGTTCTTTCCACAAACAACAATAACCTGGAAAGGCAAATCTATTTTGTTCAACTCAACAAACACATCCTTTATAGGCCCAAAACCTAAGCCTCCTCCCATAATGAGGACGCAAGGAGACTGTAAATCAAACCCATATTCTCTTGCAATATCTTCCTTCTTGTATACATCAAGAAAACGATAAGAAATAGGTATGCCTAATATTTTAATTTTATCTTCTTTTATGCCTTCTCTCATTAAAGTATCTTTGGCCTCCTGGCACGCCACTATATAGGTGTTAACATTGGGGTGAATCCAAAACCGATGAGGATGGTAATCCGTAACTACAGCGAACAAAGGAAGGCTAAGATTGTGTTTTTTTTTAAACTCTGCTGCTACGCTACAAGGAAAAGCTTGAGTGGCCACTATCGCATCTGGCCTAAAATCCTTCAATATATTAGCAAACTTTCCAAAACCAATCATATTTGCCACTCGCATCAGGGGGGTTACCGTCTTTACAACACTATGCCTATCATATACCTTACCCCATACTCTTGGTAAACGCTTAATGGTAGTGGTATAAATCAAATCGACTATTTTTTCTGAACGAGGATATAGGCGGCCTAAACCATTTATATTCATTGTCTTTATGGTAGGATCAATGAACCGCAATGCCTCCTCTATATTCTGACTTGCCCTTTTATGACCTCCAAATTCAGATATATGCATAATCAATATTCTCTTCATATCTGATGATTCCTAAAAGCAGCGATAAAAGCATCGACAACAACAGGATGAAATTGTCTGCCACGATTCCTCTTAATCTCTTCCATAGCCTCTTCTTTAGAAAGAGCCTTCTTGTAAGGTCTATCTGTGGTCATCGCATCAAAAGAATCCGCCACAGAAATAATTGCAGCGATAAGAGGAATTTTTTTTCCTTTTAGTTTAAAAGGATACCCTTTCCCATCATAACGCTCATGATGATATTTAACCCCCACAATGACTTCTTTAAGTTCATTTATGGGATTAAGTATGTCAATGCCTACCAAAGGGTGCCTAAAGATGAACTTTTTCTCTTCCTCTGTGAGGGACCCTTTTTTGTTAAGAATCTCCTCAGGAATACCAATTTTTCCAATATCGTGCAGTAAAGCAGCGATACGCAAATTCTCTCTAAACTCATTGGTAAAACGGTATTGTTTTATGTTATCAGTTATGGCTAACGCGTATTTTACAACCCTTTCTGTATGTCCTAAGGTATATTTGTCTTTTGCTTCAATAGCTGTTGCTAAAGCAGTTACTGTGCTTAAAAACAATCTTTTGTTATTTTCAAGCTGTTTATTTAAGTCCTCAAAAAGCCAGGCATTCTGAATAGCCATTACTACATCAGAAGCTAATACAGACAAAAAACCCAGTTCTTCCGGCCTAAACCCTGTCTTATCTATCTTGGCCCCTAAAAACAGGATGCCTATCAAATTATTACGGAAAAAACCAGGCACACAGGCTTTCGCCTGAATCAAAGATAACTCCTCTTTAAGGTCGCAAAGAAATTTAACCAGATTCTTTTGCCCCTTTAGGCGGCTATACTTAAGATAATAGTTTAATCTATTGTATAGGAGGAAATCTCTATCAAAAGAAATAAAGGTATTATCTGTAAAATACCTTACCAGAGGGTTATCTTTCTTTATCTTGGCAAATCCTACAGGAATTTTTATTCCCTTCTTGCCTTTAGAAACTTTGATTACATACTCGTCTTTCTCTTTGTCATAAAGAAAAATCCCTGCATGCTTCACCCTTATATTTCTCATTATTGTTCGTAATATAAGGCGGGTAAGAGTATCTACTCTATGGACAAGAATCATCTGGCGGGCGGCCTTCTCTAAGTCGTGACGATAATCTCTCTTCATTTCACAATATATACTTCTCTACCTTCTCTTTAAGCTCTCCTAAGTCTAAGGGTTTGGTAATATAATCCAAAGCGCCGCCCTTTTTGGCTTTCATTTGAGAAGCTCTATCAACTTTTCCTGTAATCATAATAACACGGGCACCGGGATTGATTTCTTTTATCCTTCTAAGTACAGTAAGCCCATCTATTCCTTGCATCTGGATATCTAGAAAGACAAAATCTATTTTATCCTTATCGTATAACTTTAAAGCTTCTTCTCCTGAGGTAGCTTTGATTGTGTTTATTCCAAGGCGCCTTAAGAAATTGGCAAGAAAATTTACAATTTCAACCTCATCATCTACCAAAAGAATACTCTTTTTAGGAGACATCTTTTAACCCCCTTAAAGTAAGATATATTATACTATAACCATAAAGATGTGTCTATAAGAAATTCGCAAGAAACTTTACAATCTCAACTTCGTCATCCACTAAGAGAATGCTCTTATTAGAACACATCTCTTACCTCCTTAAAGTAAGATATATTATACTATAACCATAAAGATGTGTCTAAAAGAAAATAACCTTCTCTTACAAAACATAAGCTAAGAAAGAGCACAAAATATGCTACCTTATGCCAAAAAGGCAAAAATACACTTTTACAATTTTATAATCTTGTTTTTTTTGTAAAAATATGTTATCTCTTAATTGGATTGATTGACAAGATGGGTGTCCACTGAAAAGGCAAACCTCAAGGTAACTTGAGGGACGCAAAGCTTCCGGCCCTATAAGGGTAGCGGGGCTGCCAAAGGGACAAACACAAGAGAAACCCTAAGGTTACAAAAGGTTGCCTTAGGGTTTTTTTATTGAATACTATGATGAAGAAAAAGGGAATTTTACACAGAGTAGTAACTTTCTTAAACAGAGAAGAACTCGATTGCTTAGACAATATATCCAAAGACATCCTCTTTTCAGAAGGAATAAAGATACCCCGTTCTTTACTGCTAAAAGAGATAATAGATGTCTTCTTATTGTCGAAGGACTCGCCAGAAAGCTATGAAAAATTAGTAAAGAATATTACAGAATACAGTAAAAAAGGAGGGCAAAATGAATAAATATATACTTGCTCTCTTAACTTTATTTATGCTGTTTAGCTATCCCGCAAAAGCAAAAAATAGTATTGTTATAAGAGTCTCATGTACTATACCTAAACTCATAACTATATCCAAGGAAAATAATTCCATTAGCGATAAAGAAAATACTATTCAATACCAGAAAACAACTCGCAATGGAGAAAAAGTACTCCTTAAAACAGTAGTTGCTAAATAGCCTTTTCAAGACAATTACCAAAAGATACCCCTGTCTTTAAGAACCTAAAAGTATTATTTCTTTAAAGTAAAAGGAATGTTGTAGAGATAATTAACTCCTTCAGATAACTCTATGGCTTTCTTTATAGGGACAGAAGGTATATATTTAAGAGGAACGGTATTGATATCAAAAGATAAATTGTATTCTCCTTTTCTTAACCCCCTGAAGAAATAGCGCCCTTCAGAGTCTGTAACAACCGCTTTCTTTCCAATGCTAACACTAACTCCTCTAATAGGAACATCGGCATCATCGAATTTATTATTTCCGTTAGCATCGTAAAAAACAACTCCATAAATACCGGAATTTGTAGTGACACCAAATTCAAGTGTCTTTTCTACTCCATTTTCTATCTCCACCTCTAAATTAGACGGTGTTGTAAAAACATAGCCGCTAGGTAAACTCTGAGGGTCAACGCTTACTACAACCTTTTTTGCCCTTATCTGCATAGAAAAATGGCCTGTTCTATCAGTAACAACCTCTTTCTTTCCTATCTTAATCTTTACACCAGAGATAAAAGAATCATCCTTATCCTTCTTACCATCGCCATTTAAGTCTTTAAATACAAAACCAGAAATTTTTCCCTTGGGGCTGAAACTAAAAGGTAAATCAAATGTACTCTTTAATCCTAACCTTATTTCTCCTTCTATATATTTCTGAGTACTAGCTTCCTCCGCCCATACATTACGCACCCTTCCGTCAATGAAAAACTCCACATCAGGAACAGGACTATAAGTAAGCCGCAAAGACCCTTCAATGCTGTCTTCGCCAGCTAAAAAACTATGAGTCGAGGTAGTATCTTCCTCATCCCTATAATAAAACCTAAAATCCCCTCTCCAGCGCGGATTAAACTTTTTGTAGTAATCTATTCCTGTCTCCCATACAAAAGGAGAAGACTTAGAACCATCGATTCTTTCTGTAAGCCACCCATAGGTGTAATTAATATAATAGGAAAGGTTACTGGTAAGATAATATCTCAACCCACTGAATATATTGTAAATGTCATAATCGGATGATTTTGATAAAGGATTTCTACTTCTCTGATATGATGGCCCTATAAAGAAAGATAGTCTTTTGCCATTGAACAACTTAATACTTTTGGAATAGTTAGTTCTTATACTTAAATACCGGCGGGGAAAAGAAAGACCAGGGTCATTAGTATAATAGATATTTGCCGATAAAGAAGAATTATCCGAAAACATCTTATTGATGTTAAATTGCCAGTCAAAATTTGGTTTTCTTTTCTTAGAGGGGTTAAACATATATCTATCGCGGTAAATATCTAACGATGTACTCAGATGGGTATTATTAGAAAAATCCATACTCATACTTAAGAGTGCGCCTATCTCTCCCTGATCAGCAGGCCTTCCTGTAATCGTAGTAAAATTTTTCTCTATATCCCTAAAATTAACACCAAATCTTGCTTTGCCAATATTAAAAGAAGAATTTACAGTAGCAGCGATTGAGTCCTCATTATAAGCAATCTCTGACGTTATATGTTTGCCATTCCTGCTATGAGCAAACTCAAATGAGTACACACTATCTTTCAAATAAGTCTCTCTCCCGCTGCCATACCCTCTTGCATAATTAAATGAATAGCGGGTATTCTCTAACGGGAAAAACATAAGGCGCACGCCCTCTATGTATGACTCTCTCTTTGCAAGCACACCAGGAGTGATATATCCATAAGCTGCCTCCCGTTCTTTTCCCCAAATTACAGAGTAACTCACCTTCTTGTTAAAAGCGTATGACTCCCATAAAATACCTTTAACAAGCTCACCAGGATAAGAAAGTTGAGAGAACCCTTTATATATATCAAAAATCCTTACATTAAAGTCTTTAAAACCAAATATATTCCCATCAGTTAAACCCAAGGTATAATTAGTAAGCTCTATTTTATTACCATACTTAGCCAGCCTTAAAGAACCATCAAACACCCCATAAGGAGTTTCTCCATAAAATCCCAGCCACTGGTCAAAGCTTAACGTCTTTCTGTCCATTGTCCCCAAACGTCTTCCTTTATAATAACTACGCCATTCGGCATTGTAGAGAAACTTAAAAGGCTCGCTGTAATAAACTAATTTTCTTTCTTCTTTAGGAGAAACAAAAATAGGAGGGGTAACTTTTACGTTAAATGTCCACCGCCTATCTTGTTCCCATATATGCAAGAAAGTTATACCAATGTTCTTAGCAACAACCTTTATCCTCTTATCGTCTATGCGTTCTACATTAATAACTCTTTTATCAACAACAAGATAACGTTTTATGCTCTCTCCTTCTATGATTAACGCTTCGTTAATGGCTATCTGAATAGTAGTATTGGGCTGAGCAGAAAATAGCTCATCCGTAAGATAAAGAGTTCTTTTTTTTGTGATTTTGGCTATTTTTTTAGAAGGGATATACTTGCCAGGAGAAACCAGCTTAGCTTCTTTAATCTCTTTCCTGTAAGAAACTACCTCTTTTTTCTCTGGGGGTATTTCTTCCCGTTGCTTCTTTGAGATTATCTTTGAAGATGGTTTTGGGGCCTTAAGAGGTTTTTTCTTCGTAATTTTTTCCCATAGAGATAATGCTTTTTCTATACTCTTCTTTCTCTTTCGTGTTAATTCTTTCTTGCCCTTTTCCCTTTTTACCTCCTTAGAAAGCTCTAAAACTTCCTCTTTCTCTATTTTCTTAGGTTTAGCTTTCTCATCCGGTTCTTTTTTGTACACTTTCTTGGGCAAAACAGGCAAAGAGGGAATCTCTCTTGAAACAACTTCCTTAACTCTTCCTTCTTTTATTCTCTTTATAAGGTTGATATAAAATATAGGCTCTTCTGCGTATGGTTTTAAAATTTGAGCAATACGGAAATAATAAAGGGCATTATCAAGGTCATTGTTCTTTATAGCCTCAAAGGCTAAATCAATAACATAATCATAGGAAAGATAATACTGAGGATAAACAGGAAGACAAGAAAACAATAAAGAAAACAGTATAAAAATAAAGATGCTTCTTCTAAGCATAATAGTTTTGTATTCATCAATCCCTTACAGCTGATATTTCAATTGAATTGTCTTGTTTCTTCATAAAATCTACCTCTTTAACGGCAACGTCACCGTCTTCTAAATCAAAATTGCATATTAGCGTATAATTTCCTCTTGGTATTCTCTCATTAGAAAGAGTCAAGGTAAAATCAGCTTTATCCCCCGGGAAAAGAAACAAATCTTTTATTCTTCCTCTGTCATAAACCATACCTTCGCTGTCCATAACAAAATATGTGCCCTTTGCATTAATAAAGACATCACCGGTATTACTGATAATTCCTTTAATTGAATTGCCTTCTGTCTTAATACTATCTATATTGGCTTTTTTTATACTATCCTGGGTTTCGACAAAAAAAAGCGACCCAATCCTTCCCAAAACAAGCAAACGGCTGCCAGGACTCTCCTCTATCTGTCCCAAAGCTGTTTCAAAAAACATAACTGCATAATATCCTCCCTTGGCAGAAGAAGGCACAGAGATAGAATATTCTACATTCCTTTTACCAAAAGGAGGAAGTTTAAACTCAACAGGAGAAAAGGATATCCATTTAGCACAGGAATTTTTTATAGTCCCAGGAGGCAAAAATTTCTTGGAACCATCATAAGGAGGGATATATTTAAAATCCTCAACATAGACTTTTACTTTAACCTCGTTACTAGAAGGGTTACTTATCTTTATAGAACCTGTTATTACCTCCCCAGGAGAAACCTTAAGCTTAACCTTAGGATTACTTACCCCAATATTAAAAGAAAAAGCCGATAAACTCAACAGAAGCAAAAAAGTAATAAAAAGAGTAACTTTTTTCATCATTATTATTATAACATATTTTAACAGAATTATTTAGGGTAAATCATTTAAGAGTAAGGGTAAAAGCTACAGTCCCTGAATAGTTGCCTGCAGGTTGGTCTCCGGTTATAGGCTCACCAGGAGTGCCTGGCTCTCCTGTAGAAATACCATAATAAACACGTATTATTCTTGATTTACCAGAATTACTGTCATAGACTATTCTTTCTCCTTGGGCTGCTAAACCTGCCTCTCCTAAAGAATCACCAGCAGGCATATCTCCTTGAGCTACACCATTACTGTACTTATCATCAGCTTGATAGTCAGGATCCATTATAAAGCTATTATTGAGGTTATTATCTCCGCTTACAAGACCTGTGGAGGTCTGTTTAATCTGGTAAGGCCTGCCTGAGGTGCGGGCAATAAGAAAAACTGTATAATATTTAGTAGGCAGCCAAATCCCTAAATTCTCATTCCATTCTAACTCTCCAAAGTCAATAGAAGTGGCATCTCCAGAATAACCAAATTCATAGGGGTCCTGACCCTCTGTAGACCACCGTATCCAGTAAGAAAGCTCAAGACTCTCAGGAACTGTAGCTTTTGTGCTTACAGTTACAGAATCTTCCCCAAAAGAAGGAGCTATAAAAACAACTCCTCCCCACAGAAGAAACATCCCCATTACTATTGATGTAAGAAATCTCTTCATCTGCCTTTTTACAACCTAACTTAATATCCTAACAATGCTTTAAGGAGTAAGCGTAATAGTAACACTTCCTGTATAGTTACCTGATGACTTGTCTATGGTTATAGGGCTTACATCCGATGGTTCATCGGCATCAGGGTCTCCCGTAGCAATACCGTAGTAGACCCTTAACCATCCGCCAGAAAGCTGAGTTTTAGTAAAAGATTGCGTACTGTTAGCATAACTAAGTTTAGAGATTTTAGTATCACTGGTCGTATCAGGAATTCCATCGCCATTTGTGTCAACCTGTTCTGTCTTTACAAAAGTTACCACTACATTATGGTCTAAGTTGTCTGACCCATTAGTAAAAGAGCTGTTTACTGTGTGGGTTACTGTCCAGTTAGCAGCATTAGAAAGCACACCCACATCCATAACGCAGTAATGGTCAGGAAGAAATATCCCGTTAACAGAGTCATAAGTTAAGGTACCAAAGTCTATGTTGTCAACTGGAGTAGGATCCCATTCATCATTTGAAGAATTGGCATTATGAATTGTAATTGAAAGCCCATCCTGAGCCTCAATGTTTGCTCTTAATTCCTTTGTAACGCTATCCCCTGCAAAAACCAAACCCAGCATACTAAAAGTAACTAGAAACACACCCGTGGCTTTTAAAAACCTATTCAACATTTCCTTTCACCTCCTATCACTACAAACATCCTCTCAACGAAATAAGCCATAAAACTTTGCCAATTAACAGTAACACCATCACCTCCTTTTAAACTATTTTTCAGAAAGCAGATAAGTAACCTGTGTTGAGTAATTACCTGCAATAACTTCATAAGAGACATCCAGACGGTAAATTATATCAAAACTAACAGGGTCTCCTTCAGCAGTAGAAGTAAATATAATCTTATCCCCTACTCCCACAGGATGAAAATCTAAAAAATCAGTTTTGCCTTTATCTTTACCGGGAAGCTCTACCTTCATTCTGAAGAATTTCTCTGGAATTTTATTCCCTTTTTCGTCAGTTAAAGGCATAGTAACCCTTTGAATTACCTGATAGGGCGCTTTCATATTTGTATTTACTTCAACCTTAACTACTTTTTCCTGTGGAGGGTTGCCTGGCTTTACTCCTAAAAAAGAGAAACCTTCTTCTGATGTCACTTTTATGTCAAATACTCTAGCTGTCTCTACTTCCAGTTTAATAGGAATAGTTTCGTTGATATTTTCCCCCTCAAAATAGTAAATCAACTCACCTTTATACAACCCTGCAGACGCACCTTTTATAAGCTCCTTATCAATGAACAAATTTATATAGAATTCGCTGCTACCTTCATCAGAAGAGTATATTAAGGCTCTGCCCCGCATAAGAGAAGATGCGCTTTTGTAATTAGATTCTCCTTTAGATAATCCAGATACAAAGAACTTAATTGCTCCCTCTTCAAGGACAGTCCCGTCTTCTTTAGTTAAAGGTTCGGTTAAGTCTTGGTAAATCTTTATGTTGCTCTCAGGGGGGATATTTAATTTAACTTTAAGGGAAGACTTTAGGTCGGAGTCGTATCTTGTCCCCAATTTCACAACCCTTCCTGAAGGCGCTTCGATTGTAACATTGATGGCAGGATTGGCGTTAAGACTTAAATCTAAAATGTAAGTTTTAGACGATGCCCCGCCCACAGACTCAAGGGTGTATAAAATTTTCCCCCTGAAATGGCCACTCTGTGATATTTTTTTTCCGTCTACAGAATAAACAATCACAAAAGAATCGCTATCGCCCGTCCTATTTGAGGTATAAAGAATTTCGTCACGCGTAGAAAGCACTCGCAAAGTGTCCTGATAAAGGCTCCCTGAAGCATTGGTTCCCCGTACAGTATAGAAGTTTAAAACCCCTTCATTTAATATTTCTCCTTTATCGCTCACTACAGGCTCAAGAAGGCGCTGCCTTAACCTATATTGAACACCATCAGTTGAAGTAATGCGTATCTTCACCTCTTTATTTATATAAGAATCACTGTTGACTTCTCCAAACCTTAACGACATCCCTTCGTAAGGAGTCACTGTAAGATTCAGCGAAGCCTCTACTGTAAACGTAACTATAGCCATTATCCCCAAAAAAAGTAGATAAGCCCTCATCTTACTATTATCCATAAAAAAAGAGAGGCATTCTTTGCCTCCCTTCTCCCTAAAATTATTATTTTTAATAGCTTTATAATATACCATATTCTGTAATATTTTTCAAGGGGAAAGGTTCTTTTAAGAAATTAACTACTTTTATTCAATAGGTTAAAGAGAGGAAAAACATATAAGATAATCTCTATCAATTGGTTACGCAAATATTCTATTCTTCTGTATAAAGATCCTTTAAATACTTAAAATAATCTGAGTCCGTCGTTAGGATAATCGTTGAATCCTTGTCAATAGTGTTTTTGTAGGTCTCTAGGGTTTTAAGAAAAGAATAAAATTCCTTATCTTTACTATAAGCATTTGCGTAAATCTCTGTAGCTTCCCTGTCAGCTTCCCCCTTAATCTTTTGAGACTTCTTGTAAGCTTCTGAAAGTATTAACTTAAGCTCTCTTTCTGTCTTACCTTCAATCTCAGCTCTAATGCCTCTTCCTTCAGAACGATATTTCTCTGCAGCTCTTTTACGTTCTGCAATCATTCTGTCGTAAACTTTTCTTCTTACTTCCTCAATATAATTAACCCGCTTTATCCTTACGTCAATAAGTTCGATTCCGTAACTAGGCACTAACTCTCTAGCGCGGTCAATTATCTCTTTTCTTATTTCTTCTCTGCCTATCTTAATTCTGTCCAATACGCCTGACTCTATAATATCTTTTTCCTTTTCTTTATCTCCCACAGACTCTAACGCTTCCATAATCCTATTAGAGGAACGAACAATAGCAATAAGCTTATGGGATGTAACAGCGTCTCTTACTGCAGAATCAATGATATCATCTAAGCGAGCGTGGGCACCCCTCTCATTATAAACTGATTGATAAAACTTTAAAGGGTCAACTATCTTCCACCGGGCAGTAGTATCAACCCAGATATATTTTTTATCCTTTGTAGGAATCTGACTAGGATAACCATCCCATTCCAGAATTCTTTTTTCAAAATAATGGACTTTCTGAATAAAAGGAATTTTTATTTTTAAGCCTGCTTCTGTAATCGGCTTTCCAACTGGCTTGCCAAACTGAGTAATTATTGCTTGCTGCCCTTCATAGACAACATAAAAAGGGTTGCCCATCATAATAACAATAAAAATAACTATAAACAAGATTAAATAGACATTCTTATTCATCATTTAACCTCAATAAAGGCAAAATCCCTTTCTGCTTACTGTCTATTATATACTTCTTCCCTGCTTTTTTTAGAATTTCATTCATATTTTCTAAATATAAACGCTTACGGGTAATTTCTTTTGCCTTTTGATAAGCCTCAAGCAAAAGAAGAAATCTTTCTGCCTCACCCTTAGCCCTGTTTATCTTCTCTAATGCATACCCCTCTGCTTCTTTTATCATTTTTAAAGCGCGGCCCTTAGCTTCAGGAATCTTATGGTTATAAACTTCCCATGCCTGATTAACCATCTTTTCCTTCTCCTGTTTTGCCTCATTTACCTCGTTGAAAGCGGACTGAACAGGCAAAGGAGGATTTACATCCTGAAGTTTAACAGTAATTATCTGAATGCCAGCATTATAAGAATCGAGAATCTCCTGAAGGCGCTGTTGGGCAAGGTCGTTTATTTCATTACGTTTTGTAGTTAACACTTCATTGAAGGTATAATCCCCAACAATCTTACGCATAACTGACTCTGATAAATCTCTTAAGGTCTTTCTAATATTTCTTATACGAAAAAGCACTGAGAAAGGGTCTTTCTGTTTAAATTGAACAATCCATTCAACATCCAAAACATTCAAATCCCCGGTTAACATCAAAGATTCCTTTGAATAAGACCTCTCATCGTAAGAAGTTCTTACTCCAGCAACCCTGGTTCTAAAACCAAACTCTTCTTTATAGACGTATTCTACCCTTACGGGAATACTCTTCTCGATTCCAAAAGGAAGCTTAAAATGCAAGCCCGGCGGAGTAGACCTTACAAACTTGCCAAAACGTAAAACCACCCCAACCTCATTAGGTTGAATTGTATAAAAAGAGGTGATCAGGGCAAAAAATAATAGAAGTATTATTATAATAAAAGAGGGGGGAAACTTATTAAACGGCAAAAAACTCTTTGGCGAACGGTGGGGATTAATTATCTCATCCGGGTCTATTGCTTTAAAACTCATGGAAAGATGTTATAACATACTCTTCATGATGTCAAGAAATTTATAACATATAAAAATTACCTGATAAGTTCTCTTATTAGTTTATTAGTTTTTATAAACCTTACCCCTCTATCTTTCCAGAGAGAAAATAGCCTCTTTTTTTCCTGCGTAGAAATCTCTTTTACAGCGTCCTCCACCACAACAACAGAAAAATTGCGCTTCAACAATTCTTCCACTGCCTCTCTTACGCAATAATCTGTAGCCACGCCAAAAACATAGACTTCCTCCGGAAAAAATAAGTCAAAAACAGCCGCGGTATTGGGATTAGAAAATACATTCAATGTGTTCTTTGTAATAACTATCTGCGGATAATGCCTAATTATCCTTTTTATCTCTTCGTCAGGATATACTCTCTTGTAAGAAATAACCCTGTATTTTTCAAAAAGCGTAAAGGCGAGCTTTCTGTGTCCCCAAGAGCCACTAATACAATGAGGAGGAAAATCTTTAAATTCTATATCGCGCTTAGCGTGCGTATCTTGAGAAGAAACAACAAGAATCTTATTCTTATTAGCAAAATTGATTAATTTCTTTAT
>CAYVYZ010000028.1:14774-20077 GCA_964455875.1 uncultured Planctomycetia bacterium
TCTTAAGCAACTTCTTGCCATCGAACCTTTCTTCAAAAGTACATATATAATCTTCTTTCATCAAACCAGAAGAAGAGAAAACTCTAAATACCTGTTTCTTGGATGGAAGCGTTGTCTTCTGAGAACTTAATTTCATCACAGGAGTAAAACTTCTACTGTTTTCTTTTATTTCAACAAGTTTATAGATAACATCTGTGTAAGGCAAATCAGAAGAACACCCCATGTTTGTCCCTACTCCAAAAGCATCTATAGGAGCTTTTTTTTCTATTAAGTCACTGATAGTATATTCATCAAGATTTCCTGAGGCAAAAATTATAGTATCAATTAAACCCTCTTTATCCAACTTAAGACGGGCATATTTAGAATCGCTTACCAAATCTCCACTGTCTAACCTTATACCCAATAAATTAAACCCCATCTTCTTTAAGGCTCTAGCTACTTTTATCGCCTTTAATATCCCTTCTTTTGTGTTGTAGGTATCTACTAAGAGAATCGACTTTGTGGGAAATTGCCGAACAAAGGCAAAAAAACTATCTATCTCTCTATCAAAACTCATTACATATGAATGAGCCATTGTCCCTACAACAGGTATCCCGTATAAATAACCAGCGTAAACATTAGAAGTCCCTCTGACGCCGGCAACATAAGAATATTTAGCGCAAGCTAATGCTGCCTCAATTCCTTGGGTTCTCCTTAAAGAGAAATCATAAACACCCCTTTCTCCGCTAGCCAAGACAATCCGCACGGCTTTCGTAGCCAGTGTAGTAGCAAAATTTATCTTATTTAAAAGAATAGTTTCTACTATTTGTGCCTCAATAATATTAGCCGTAACTCTTATTATAGGCTCAGAAGGAAAAATAATTTCTGGCTCCTCTACTGCCCATACTTCCCCTTGAAATCTAAAGTTTTCTAAATATTTCAGGAAATCAGCATCAAACATACTTAAACTTTTTAGATAATTAATCTCCTGAGGAGTAAAGCGAAAATTCTCCAAGACACTTAAAGCATCGTCGATACCGCATGCTATATAGAACGGCCGTTTCCTTGAGCGTATAAAAAGGTCAAAAGTAGCATAGGCTTTTCTCTTCTCTTTAAAATAAACCTGAGCCATTGTCAACTCATAAAGGTCTACAACAGAACTACTGCTCATCTTTATCACCGCATATGTCTTTTATAAGTTTCTTGGTAATAAAATGGGTTTTATAAACCACTTTACCATCCTTTACAAATATATAAGTAGGCACTCCTATTATGTTAAACTCGTCAACAAGCAACCCCAACCTGTCCAAAACAATATTCTTCTTAATCTTTGCAGATAGCTTAAGAAGCTGCGCTGCTTTCCTAACAGTACGTTTACTTTCTCCAAGATTAACATAATAAAGCTGAATACTGCCAAAAGACTCTAAGTCTTTGTTAATTCTTTTAAACTCACTTCTACAGTAAGGACACATGCTTGTCCAGAGGAAAAGAACAGTACAAGAAGAAGCATTTGTAAGCTGGTTATAACTTAACGTCCTGCCGTTAAGTTTATAAAACTTATAATTATCCCAATTAAAAGAGATAAAAAACAGCGCAATTAAAACTACTATACAAAATCTTTTTATCTTCACAAAATAAACTTAAGAGTATTGACGATAAAATAAACCCCTACCGCTAAAACAATTATTCCCAGTGTTTTCCTAATAATTATAAACCAAACACGATTCTTTGACAATCTCTTAAAGACAGCCCCCCAAGAGCCAACTATAATTAACACCACTGCATACCCTAAAGAAAATGAAAACAGACAAAAAACACCATAAAGCACATCTTTCTTAAAAGATATAATACCAAGTATTGAGCCTAAAACAGGAAAGGCACACGGAAGCATGGAAAACCCTGTAACTATTCCCAATAAAAACAGAGAAGCCAAATTCCTCTTAAGAGAATACCCTACATTAAATACAGATATATGAAACACATCAAAAAAAGACAACCCCAACAACACAAAAAACCCTCCTAAGAAAAGATAAAGAACATAAGGGTTTACAAATTTCTCCATAAAAATTCCCGTTAATGCTGCTAATATTCCAAAAACTACATAAGTTAAAGTGACCCCCAAAACAAATATTATACTTAAAATAAAAGGACGATAATTGAACCTAATAGCAGCTTCCCCTATAATACTTATCGTTATAGGAAGAAGAGGCAGGGTACAAGGAGAAAAAGCAACAAGCACCCCGCCTAAAAAACTAAATGGTATCCCTAAAAATGAATAAGTTCTTATAAAATTTTCTATATTAATAAAAAAATTATCCATGCCTTGTTTCTTTTCTTAGCCATTTAAGATACTCACCATTAATACGGTCTGTCTCTATGGCAATAATTTCAGGGGTATCGTAGGAATGATTTGTTTTTATTGTCTCTTCTAATCTCTTATAATTTCTCGGAGTTGTCTTAATTATAAGAAGGGCTTCTTTATCTTTGTTGATACGGTTGTTCCACCAATAATAAGATGCTATTCCTTCTACTATATTGACACAGGCGCATAATCTTTCTTTAAGAATCAGCTCTGCCAAAAAATGCGCTTCCTTCTTTAAAGCAGTAACAAAAACAATCAGCGCCATTTTAACCCCCCACCTTCCTTAAAAGGTTTACAAATCTTTTAGCAAACCTCTTACAAATCTCTTTGCAACGCTTATCAACCTCTTCTACAGCCACCGGTCCGTAATGGTCTCCCTGCCAGTCGCCCTGAATAATCATACCATGAATAAGCATAGCCTCCAATATAGAAAGAACAGTGGTTTCATTTCCTCCTCCCAAATTGGCACTGGAAGAAAAAGCACCCCCTACTTTTCCGTCAAGCTTACCATGAAAAGCAACTGTCTCGTCAAAAAGTTTCTTAACCTCTGCAGCCATACTACCATAATAAGTAGGTGAACCCACTATTATACCATCATACTCTAGTAGCTCTTTTGCAGAAATATCCTCCACAAACGCTATTTTAACAGCAACACCTCTATCTTTAATGTAGCTCCCTATTGTATGGGCCATTTCTTTAACAGTACCTGACCTTGAATAGTAAACAATCAATATCTTCAACCTTACCTCCTTTCTGTAACCTCATAGAGAGTACCTTTTATTATTATGCCATAATATATATTTCTTAAAAAAGGTGATTTATTCCTCCAAAATATTAGCTCATTGTTTCATTTATTTATTCCAACACTTCTGATACTCTATTCTGAATAACTGCCTTTATTCCTCTGCCACCACTCTTGCCATAAGTCGTAATGAGTACCAAAATTTTTGCCAGTTAACGCACTAAGAACTCTTGCTATTTCCTCACACACTATATCATAATTATCTTTCAAGGAGGAGATTAAAACTCTTAAAGCGTATTTTCCTCCTATCACACCGAGAGTGTCTACTACCGATAAACGGATCTCATAGTCTACATCACCAAGGGCAGCAACTAAAGGAGAAATGCCAAATGCTCTGTATATCGACTTAAAAAGAGCCTTATAAAGCGTTAAAGGTAATACATCGAAAAAAGGTGCATCCTCGGGTGATAAATATTCATCCTTAGCAATACCTTGCATAGGAAGCATTTCGTATTCATGTTCTCCCTTAACTGTTGAACCGTCCGCAGCCTTAAACAACACAATAACTTTTATGGACGCCCCTGCATGATGAAAACGTCCGTCAGAATATATTACTCGCAGAGCCTCTCCATCCACGTTAACTTCCACAGTAAAATCGCTTTCTTGAGGGTCTGTGACTATTTGAAGATGAGCATATTTTTTCAGCACATCTTGTGTCATCTCCAAAATATCCGAAAAAAACGAGACGCCTTCCATCTTGACAGGAGCATCATAAACAGTATCACCCACTGCTTTTTCCCTTTTTTTATAATAAGCCTCTTTTATGACAATTGTAGCTCTCTTTGCATCCTTAAAAGAAAAATGCTCTTTAACCTCATCAATATTTTGAGCCGTTACTATCAAAACTGGCAAAATATGTACAATTGGAAATAACATTAACAACTTCGCTTTCTTTCTCATTTTTACGAGATATCTACTTTTTTATTGTAATAAAACCTATACAGGCTCTTTAGTGCTTTAATCCTATAACTCCTTTCTATTCTTGCTTTATTTAATATTTTTCTCATCACGTCTATTGTATTCTGATAATCTGATAAATTTATTCTATAAGGATAACCGTCTTTTCCTCCGTGAGCAAAACTGAAACGTGCGGGGTCACGAAAACTTATTTTTTCTCCATAAATTAAATCGCTGATTAAGGCAAGTGCCCTGATGGTTTTGGGACCCACCCCTTCCAACTTGAGCAAAGAAGCAAAATCTTCTGGTTTATCATTGTAAGTCTTAAGGAAAATTTTGTCTAAAAAGTGTGGATTTACATCTGAAAGCAAAACCTTATGTCTTAAAGGGAGTCTACTAATGTTCTGTTTCAAAAGAACCAAATCTTTTATGTTTTTCGTTGGTTCTCTTAAAGATAATTCGGCAACCATGTTTCTCAAGGCTTCTTTTTGCCTGTCTACCATATTCATAGTAACAAAACTTCTATCGCTTACAATACCCCTGTGAGGTTCATTTGTAAAACTGGTTAAGCCGCAAGAATACCAGTGATACCTTCTTGCCCAACGGTTGCTTGTATCCATACCTTGTTGAATAACAACCCACTTAAAATCATCCGTAAAAATAAATGTATGATGATAAAGATTAAACCCATCCTGCAAAGCACAATTGTCAACTTTTGCAGTAAGCTTAGAGGCAACTATTAACTCATGTGGGTCTTTTGATAAATGAAAGGCAATCTCTTCTATTTCCTTCGGGGTTTTGCGGGAAGTTGCTCCTTTTCCCCCACAAACATACACGCCAAAATCCTTTAATTCAAAGAAAGCTTCTTTGACTGCGCCACAAACAGTAGTTGTTAATCCTGAAGAATGCCAATCAAACCCCAAAACACACCCAAAACACTGAAACCAGAAAGGGTCAGATATCCGCTCAAGAAAGAAATCCTTTCCAAACTCGGAAATAATAACTTCACAGATACACAGGGCAAGCCTCTTCATCTTTTCAAATAACCATCGTGGAGCTCTACCATAATGAAGAGGCAAATCAATACTTCCTGATTTTTGCATAATAATCCTCTTGAAATATACCGGTTTATTTTACTATAGGGAAAAACATTAGTAAATAGCGGATAAAATTAGGGTGGAGGGTGTAGGGGATAGCGTATAGTTAGGGTGGAGGGTGTAGGGTGGAGGGTGTAGGGGATAGTAACGAGTAACGCGTAACGAG
>CAYVYZ010000029.1:0-19742 GCA_964455875.1 uncultured Planctomycetia bacterium
TGTCCAGAGAATTGTTTTTATCTTCATTTTTTTTATCTTCTTAACTGTATCAGGCAATATTCTATGGCCTCCTACCTCCAAAAAAATATTGGGTCTAAATTTATCTACTGTGCGGATAAGATTATTATTTATCCGTGATAAGTCCCAGCTTTGAAAAAAACTTACCCTTTTTCTTACTCTTCCCGGAATAATAAAATTTCTGTCATCAAAGAAATAAACCTCGCTTGTTTCCTTTAAAGCACGCTCAATATACTCTGTTATCGTAACAAAATGGGGGTTCTTATTTGAAGAAAATATAATTTTCATAATATCATTTCTTATATGCCCTTACTGTTATGGCGGATCTTAGCAAAGGAACAATTAACCAATCAAGCCTATGTTGGATATAGAATCTCAACCGTTTATTAACAATATTACGCACTGGAAAAGGTAAATCAACACCACGGATTCCAATGTATGAAACTTCAAATCCATTCTTTTCTAACTCCTTACAGATACTTCTTTTTGTATATTCTCTCTTGTGGTTGATATCTCCATAACAAAGCGATTTAAAGAAATTATAATATTTTATTCCTAAATGAATATTCTCTCTATTCAGTAAACAACGAACCCATCGATAAGGTAAAGTTGCCAAGTTATAATCATTGGGTACGCCTAAAATTAAAGTGCCTCTTTTCTTAAGTACTCTGTTGATTTCAGATAATACTTTATCCGGATTATTGATGTGTTCTAATACATGCCACAAGAAAACAAAATCAAAATGGCTGCTTTTAAAAGGTATCTTGGTAGCATCTCCGACACATAATCCTTTCGGTCCATTAAACACTATTGCGTCATCTATCCTTCTTTTATCAGCGTCAAAACCATAAACAATAGCATTTTCCCCCCTGGCATATTTTATAAACCATCCCCACCAACAGCCGATATCAAGTATTACCTTACCATTAAGATTAATACCACATAATGCTGGGCTTTGTAATGCATACGCAACGAATTTATTATAAATATTGTAGAAATTAACTTTCTTATCAACCATACCTGTATTACCTTTATCTATTATTAACAAAATACTTTTGTTTCAAAGCTCTTAAAAAAATATAAATTCTCTTCCCAACTATAATTCGTAAAAAAAGCCTCCACGTAATATACCACAGGAAACACCACGGATATATTTTAACTGCCTCTATCAAATAATATTTTGTCTTATCTAAATCAGGAAGAAAGTTTAAGGACAAATGCAATAACCATCTGCATTCAATTCTTGGCTTAATAGGATAAGAAACCTTCACACTGTTTGCTTTTATTGCATACCATGTCTTTTCTCTGGCCAATGCCAATTTATTATGCGAACGCAAATGCCCGTAACTGCCGCTGTGAGTATATTTATAAACCGTGGGGATACTGCTGTAACCAACATTGTAATTCATAGCAATACGCGCTAAATATTCTCTGTCCTCTGAAGGCTCTAAGCCTTCTTTAAACCCTCCTAATTTCTCATATACCTCTCCTCTTATGATATAGGCAGAGCCTGTAATAAAATATCTGTCAATACATAAGTCCCTATACCATTTACCTTTTCCTGTCTTAATGCCGGCATAAAAGAGTCTTCTTCCTCCGTCCTCAAACACCTCATAACAATTAGAAAAAGCTACCCCTACATCAGGATTAGCATCTAAAAACTTAACAAGATTTTCTAAGTGATTGAGCAACCATTCATCATCATCATCTAAAAAAGCAAAATATTCTCCTTTTGCCTCTTTCATGCCTAAATTGCGGCAGAAACTTCTTTCTTTATTTATTTCATTCCTATAATATCTAATAGTTCCTTTATCAATAAATGATTTGAAACTAATGCTTATCATTTTATATGTTTCATCGCCTGAGGCATCATCAACAACAATGACTTCAAAGTTTCTATAGGTTTGTTTTAATACACTCTCTATTGCCCTCTTTAATAAATTACAACGATTGTAGGTAGCTATAATTACGCTAACCATCTTTATCCACCAGTTTAGCCACAGTGTATATGAAAGTACCTTTTTCTTTAAAGACATTTGTAGCGCGTAAGAAAATTGCTATTACGTTATAGAAAATTACACGAAAACGGCATAAAAACTTATATAGCACTTTAAAGAAAAAATTTCTATCCTTTTTTTTCTGCAGATAAATTGTGCCAAAATATATTCCAATTGCATACATAAGCTGCTCTGCCGATATAGGAGAAATAATACTTTTTACTACTTTAAAACCACTTCTTTCTAAATTTCTAATTATACTCTGTCTACTCCAGCGTGTTAAATGATGAGGAGGATAATCCGCCCAATGGGCAGAAGGACAAATTCTGTTACGGTTAGGAACACTAAAAACGATATACCCTTCTTCTTTCAATATTTTTTTTAGAGACCTTAAGAAATCTCCCGGTTTTTCTAAATGTTCTAAGAGCTCAAAGAAAATAATGGCATCAAATTTATCTGTGCTTTTATCTATAAACTCCTCTATGCTTATATTAAATACCTTCTCTATTCCTAATACATTGCGACTAAAATCCACAATGTTTTTATTTATATCTATGGCATAAACGTCATAATTCTTTTTCTCTAGCTTAACCAAGAACTTATTGTAACCACAACCAATATTAAGAATTCTTTTAATCTCAAGATTTTCTTTAAGAAACTGTTCTTCGTACCATGGTTTGTTTTCTTTAGGTTGGTAGAGAGGCTTATAAAATGGGTGCTTCTGGTACCACTCTCTGCTGGCAGCCTTCATTGGATTGGCAAATATAACATCGCAATCATAACATTTATAGAATGAATATCCTTTAGCTGTATATGTATTAATCTTCTCTGTATCTTGTGAGAAACATACAGGACATTTCATCTTGATAAAATTATATCTTTCTCTTCATTTAAGAATTTATAAGCTGTCAATAGGTAGAAAACAAGCCAAAAAGGAAGAAGTAAAAAGATAACCACAGCATCACTATAAACAAATTTCTTCACCACAATACCAATAAGAACAAAACATAAGGCAAGAAAGAAACTTTTTATGAATCTAAAACTTAACTTTAGAAAATTGATGTGGATAAACCTCTTTACAAACAAAGCATAAATTACACACACTGACATATCTGACGCAATAAGACCTATAGTTAAGCTGTAGATGCCGTACCTTTTATAAAAAGCTAAGAGGCAAACAAAAAGAACCAAGACTCCTAAAAAAGCATTTAGAGCAACTACTATCATTTTTCTTGCTACAATTACAATACGAGACAAGTAATTCTCAAAAGACACAATTATAAAATAAACAAGTAGAATATTAACAAGCATGGTTATGGTATTTATATCATTTGCACTGAACTTACTTCCCAGAAACAAAATACGCAATACCGAAGGCAAAAACAATAATACTGCTGAAGAAATCATAAAACTTACTGCCATATTTACACGGATAAGCCTCTTAAATAAATCTTCTACCTTATCCCATCTTAATGTTGATATAAACTGTGAAATACGCGAATAGTAAACCCTTACAACAGAAAAGTTAACGGTATAAATAAGAGCACGAATTATCCTTTCTGCATAATAAAAAAGAGAAATAGCACCCTCTCCTATACGTGAGGCAAAATTTTTAATAACAATATCACGAAACCCCCACACAATATTGCTTAAAGACATCTGTAATGAGTTCTTAATCAAAAATGGGATTTTTTTATGATAGAAACACAGGGTTGGCCTCCAGCGGGTTCTGTGATAGAAGAATACCATAAGAACCACTGCAGAAATAAATGCTCCTCCAACTGCTGCAAATGCTAATGACTTAATACCATAAATAGGAACAAAAAAGAATAGAAAGAAAATGTTTACTAAAGGGTAAATTAATCTTGTTAAGGCAGGGAAAGAATAATAGTTCAATGCATTAAGAGTCAATGATATTATCCTTTGAACATTTGAGAACACAACAGCAAAAACAAAAATATCAAGCATCTCTTTTGCCAGTAAAATACTTCTTTCCGATAATCCTGAGGCTACTATTTTTATTATCCTTAAATCAAGAACCTTTATACTAAAAGCTATAACCAAGGAAAATAACAATGACCACTTCAATACCGCATCAAAGAATTTATGCGCCTCTTTTTCCCCGCTATTATAAACCTCATGGAAAACCGGAATAAAAAGGGAAATAAGATAATCGCCCGATGCCCCAAAGAAACCAAAAATAGCTACGTTAACAAACAAAGCATCCAGTTGCCACGAGATACCGAATGTTCTACCCAAAAGAACCTGAAATAGAAACTTTAGAAAAATAATTAAGCCAGTAATGAAGCTTAAAACCAACGTTTCTTTCTTAAGTCGAGTAAGCGGTATTTTAAACCTCTGCAACATTACTATCTTCGGGTACTACTGTAACATTCTCTTCTCTACTTAAGTTGGGCAAACAACTTACAATTGCTGCCATAAACCAGAAAGGCTCCATAATCCGCACAATAATAAAGGTATTGGCCGAAAAAGAATGTATAAGTAAGCCTATAAATCCTGCCAGAAAGCCCAACGCCAAGCCCAAAGAAAAATCATCTTGTAAAACATAAAGGTTATTAAAAGAAAGCTGTAATATCCTGACAAGCAATAAAATAAATATAAAAAAACCCACGATGCCTGTTTCACCTAATACGCGTGGATATTGCGTATCAACCAGGCCAACTCCTGTAACGCCATAACCTAATAACGGCCTTTTCGCCCATTTCCGCAGGATATCTTTAAAGCTCTCAACACGCGAGGCTGCTGACTCTTCCAGAGTGACTGGTTTTATACCTACATCATATTGTTTCCCTCTTGAGAAAGTATAAAATATGCGAGTTTTAACTCCTTTAACAATATTGGGAAATGTAAGAGGGAAGATAACCACTCCTAAAATAAGCATTCCTATGATTATAATCTTTCTTCTTCTTGTAAGAGCAACTAAAGTAAAATACATAACAACAAAAGCAAGGTAGCTTCCCCGTGAAAGAGTCTCAAGCAGGGTAATAACCATAAGAGGTAACAGCATACCAATAAATATCTGCCATCTGCGCGAAGATGTATACAAAAATATTCCTCCAAAGATTGCTAACATAAACATTAAATATCCCCCTAATGTATTTGGCTCACCTTTTATTCCCTCAAAAGGAGCAGTTGCCCTTCCAAACTTGCCCACGGTAAGCAAAGCATATACACAAATAATAAAAGCCGTTATCATAAAACAAACAATAAACACCTTAATTTGCTCTTTATTATCGATATTATTGGCTACCATAAAATAAAGAAGGAAATATTCAGTATATTTCAATATATAGAAGAAGCTCTTTAAAGGGTTAACTATACCGGAAAGTATTCCGATAAGAGTAGAAACAACGCATACCACAATATAAAAAAGCATCAATCCTGTTATTGGTGTATGCTTAAGTAGTCCTAACTCTTTATTTACCGCCATCTTAGCAAGCCATCCAAAAAATATAACAATAAGCAAGATGTCATCGATACGTAATACCACCGCCCTAGAAGGAACCTCTGCCAGGACAATCTCAGGAGATAAAAGCATGGAAAATATTAAAACCACAAGAGCAAGATTAGTCTTAAAAAATGAAAGGAAAAAGAAGCTAAGTCCTATAAAAACAATAAAAATTTTAGGGGAGGGCTTAAGGAATTTAAAAAATACAATTGCCAAAACAACAACTATAAAACACAGAAGAAAATCACTTATATAGCTTTTTTTCATAGATAAGTTCTAATATTAAAAAAGGAGGATTTTGTACCTCCTTTTAATTTAATTCTGCATAGTCGGTTTTAATAGTTATTTCTCTATATTTTCTTTTTCCTCTTTACTATGATAATATTTATACTTGTAGTAATAAGGATAAACTTCCAGAGCTTCTGTCTGAGGCTTGGTATGATTTAGGACAACCCCTAAAATCTTAGCTCCTACTGCCTCAAGCTGAATTTTTGCTCTAATTAAAGCATGCCGTGAAGTTCTGCCAATCTCATAACAAAGTACAACCCCGTCAACTCGCGGAGCAAGAACGCTTACATCGGCAACAGGCAATACGGGAGGAGCATCAAGAAGAACAACATCAAATTCTTTCTTAAGCCTGCTAAGTATTGCATCTACTTCTTTAGAATGTAATATCTCTGTGGGATTAAGTGATGAAGAGCCTGCGGGAATAATCTTTATATGGTCTAAACCAGGGTGGCTTGTGATATTATCAATATCAACATCGCCTAATATCATATCAACAGTGCTTCTTATTGTGTCTTCTAAGCTGACTGTCCCTCTTACCAAATCACTTAAACCGGGCTTTCTGTCTAACCCAAAACTTTCTGCTATTGCTGGCCTTCTTAAATCAGAAGAGACCAGTACTGTCTTTAACCCTTCCTGGGCAAAAACTATCCCTAAATTAATAAGAATTGTGGTTTTGCCTTCCTGTGGACCAGCACTGGTAATAAGAATAACTTTGCGGGACTGCGACACCATAATATTGGTTTTAATGCTGCGAAATGATTCTGCTGTGGGGTCAGTAGGGCGATAGTGAGATATAAGGCGGATATACCTTATCTTTGCTTCGTCTTTCTTCTCTTTCTTGAATCTACTAAAAAAACTAACCCGCTTATGCTCTCCATAAGTAATAGAAGGAACAACTCCTAATACAGGGAGCTTCAAGGAATTCTCCACATCTTCAATAGTTCCCATTGAAGTATCTAAATTCTCAGCTACAAAAGCTAAAACCATCCCGAGAACAATACCTAATAGCGAACCCATTGCTACTGTAATCTTTGACTGGGTATTAATAGGAGAAGTGGGCAGTAGCGCAGGGTCAACAATAGATACATCAGGCACTTTCTCTGCTTCTCTTATACGCACTTCCTCTAATTTTTCCCTTAGCATTGCATAAATCTTTTTATTTACCTCCACCTCCCGTTTAAGACGCGCATAGTCGAGCTCTTTACCAGAAAAACCCTTAAGTTGGCTCTCTAACTGCTTTATCTGTTCTTTAAGCTGCAATATCTTAGGATGTTTTTCTGTGTATTTCTGCTTTAAAGAAGCTAGTTCAAAGGTTAACTGAACTAATTTCTGCTGCACATCAGGAGCAATGTTGATATTTTTGACTTCTTTATCTAGATTCTTCAACTTATCTTCGGCACTACGCAACCTCTGCTCTAAAGAATATAATTGCTCCTCAATAAATTTACGCGCGGTTCGTGCCTGTTTATTTTTCTCTAAAAGATTCTCTTCTATATAAGAAGCTGCCACTGTATTAGCCAACTCCATTGCTTCTTGTGCGCTCCGAGCACGGGCAATAATCTTAATAATATTTGTATTACCCACCCTTTCTGTTCTAATCTTTGACTGCAATTCACCTACTACTTCATAAACCTTTTCCCTTGGTGCATCCTTATCTATAAGATTCAATTTAAGAGCAGTCCTTTTCATCACAGGGAAACCTTCGATGACTTTAGTTTGAGTTTCCATAATGTCACCGGGATTATACACAACAATTTCTGTAAGTAGACCGGCAATGGTTTTTCTCTCTTCTATTTTTACCGTTGTGCTTGCTTCATATATGGAAGGACGAGAAGATGTATAAAAAAAAGAAGCAGCTGCAAAAATTATAAAAGAGAAAATAATAACAAAACGCCTCTTCTTTATAATCCTTATATAATCTCTTAGACTAAGTTCGTACTGTGCCATTTGTTACCTTAAATATAATATTGCTATCATTATTTTTATATCATTTCTTTAAAGTTATATCAAGACAAATCGTTCTTGACGTTTATTTACCCTTTTGATATAACCTATTGCAGTGAAAAAATATATATTGGAATTTAGTAATGTAAGCAAACATTTTAGACCTACCCTCTCATATTACAATCTTCTCACCCTAAATTTACAGCGTCCGCTGACAAAAGCGCTAATAAATATATCATTCCATCTTGAAGAAGGGAAAATATTAGGAATATTGGGCGAAAACGGAGCAGGAAAAACTACCCTGCTAAAAATAATATCAACCTTAATACTGCCTGATAAAGGAGACGTAATAGTAGGTAACTTTCAAGTAGGTAAGGATGACGATAAGATAAAGTCTATAATAGGTTTTGTTACTTGCGAAGAAAGGAGTTTTTATGAAAGATTAACAGGCAAACAAAATTTAGAGTTCTTTGCAAACCTATATGGTTTAAATAGTAAACAAACAAGAATAAGGCTCAGCCACTTATTCAGCGTATTTAAAATAGATTGTAGCGGTAGACGTTTTAATACTTACTCTACGGGGATGAAAAGAAAATTTTCCCTAATAAGAGCTCTTCTCCATGATCCCTGCGTTATTCTTTTCGATGAACCAACAAAGAGTTTAGATTATAATTCTGCACAAGAACTAAACACTTTCATAAAAGGCTTAAGGAACGAAGGAAAAACTATAATACTTACTACCCACAATATTGAAAAAGCTGAAAATTTATGTGATTTATTTATGGTTCTTCATAAAGGAAGAATGTGCGGGTTGGGTACACTTAAAGATTTAAGAGAAAAGATACATTCTCCTTCGGCAAATTTAGCTGAAATTTACCTCGAATTAACCCAGAGTGATTAAAAAAATATTTGCCATAATAAAAAAAGATTTCCTCATTGAAACAAGCTACAAATTCTCGTTTGCTTTAAATATCTTTGGTGTGCTTACTACAATCCTTGTTTACTTTTTTATAGACAGAATGTTTGGTTACAAGATGACGAGATACTTAGAAGAGTTTGGCGTCAACTATTTTTCCTATGTAATTGTAAGCATGGCTCTGTTTAGCTATATCGGCGTAGGAATCGGTTCTTTTTCCAGCCGCCTGCGGAGAGAGCAACTGCAGGGTACTTTAGAATCTCTTCTGCTTACCCCTACAAAAATTCCTATAATCCTATGTGGCATGAGCTTATGGAATCTTATCTTTGCTACTATTAACGTGTGTATTTACATATTATTGGGAAAATTCTTATTCAATATAAGTTTCTCCCACATAAATATTCTATCCGCAGGAATAACTTTAATCCTTACTATTATCTCCTTCAGTGCCTTAGGGATAATTTCAGCAGGCTTTATAATGATATTTAAACAAGGTAACCCTGTAGGATGGGTAATAAATACTTTTGAAGGCCTCTTAGGAGGAGTGTACTTTCCTGTTACTGTGATGCCTCCCTTACTCCAATTATTAGCGAAATGTTTTCCTATTACTTATGCAATAAGAGCGATGGAGTTATCTATTTACAAAGGTTACACTTTAATCCAACTCAATAGTGAATTGTTCTTTCTCTTGATATTCTCTGCTATTTTTCTTCCCTTAAGCATATTTATCTTTAAATTTAGCCTTAAAAAAGCTCGTCAATATGGCACATTATCCCAATATTAAGAATAGGTTGTTTTATAAAGAGCGAAAGTAAACTATCTTAGAAGATCCCTTCTCAATTATAGCCACAATTTCTCTAAATGTTTTCTTATTCCAGGTTGTTATTACTATCCTAAAATAGTCTGAATTCACCTTAGCCCAACTTAGAATATTATTCAACTCCTCTTTTGAAAGGTTCAACTTATCTTTCAATTCCTCAATACTCTTAAAAGGCCTTTTATCTATTATCTCTTTAGCAATCTTTAGAGAAGAGCCTCTCATACTCTCAAGAACTTCTAAAGAAGCTGAATTCACATTAACCTTACCATCCCCGTATACTGTAATAAAATCCTTTATCCCTCTATCAAGCTTCTGGTCCTTGTTTGTATCTTCCCACTCTTGCAATATACCATCTTCGCTCAAATCGTCTCCATAAAAAATCTCCTTTCTTATCCCTTCTACTCTCAGAAGCTCATAAGGTGTGTAGAACAATCCATCCTTTTTGCTTTCTCTATAAGAACATATCGCCTCTGAGAGTCTCTTGTTATCTACATCAAAATTACCAAGAAACTTTAGCAGAGACTCTTTAGAAGCAGTGTTTATATTAAGTCTTGCTTCTTCATCGGTTACATACACTCTATAACTTCCCTTAATATCCCCTTGGGGTCCATAGAAATATAAAGGACCTTTGTATTTTGAGAAAATTTCTCCGCCAAAAGAATCAAATGCACCACCTTCTCTTTCTTTCTCTAACTCTTCAATAACCATATTCAATGCGCCTCTTAAAATATAAAAAGTTAACAACCTCTCCTTTCGCCTTTCTAACATATTTATCTTAAGACGCAAAGAATAACCCATACTTAAAGAAAGTACTGAAAGGAAAAACAAAATAAATAAAGTAACTATCAGAATAGAACCTTTTTTCTTTCGTGTAGCCATATTAAGCAATCAAATTCTATCGATTACAGTAGACAAAGCCTCAATTCTTTTATCCCTTTTTAACTTTATCTCAACTCTCACTGCACAGGGCAGTTTATAAGGCGAATCCCAAACTGACTTCCATCCTTTCCCGTCAAAATAAGAGAATCTAAAAGACAATAAAGAATTTAGTATTTCTTCCTGTTTTTCTTTCTTTTTTTCTGAAGGAGTAAAAAAAGGTCTTTCTTTGCGATAAAGCGTCCAGAGATTATTCTCCCCCTTAGCTAACAAATACTCTACTGTTTTAAGCTCGCACTCTCCTTTTCTATATAAATTATCGCTTAAAGAAGAAACCCTTATGAACTTTAAAGAATTACCTGAAGCGATAAATTTAATGGGAGAGTTTTTTACAAAAACATAGCTTGACCTAAAATCAGATGAGAACTCATCAAGAAAATCTCCTACCCTAAATACTTCTGAATCTTTCATCCTCTTATAAACCTTAAGGCTCAAGTTTAATCCACTAACTAAAACCAGTATAATCACTGAATATATGGCGACAGCTAAAATGAGCTCTAGTAAAGTAAACGATTTCTTTCTACTTATTCTTTTCTCTAACATAACTAAAGGCAGATAACTTTTTTTTAACTTTACCTTCATTCCACATAATGTGAATTGCTACGCTGAAAATATCTTTATCATCTATCTTTTTTATCTCCTCTTTGACAAAAAAACCATTTCTAATAAAATCCTTGCTCCCTTTATAATTTTTAAGTTCTCTCTGTGAAACATTAAAGAAGGCCTCCTGTACTAAAAACATAGCCTTAGTATACCCTCTTATTGTATCAAAGGCAGTAACCATTCTAGAAAAAGATTTGACAATGAAAAATAAAGAAAGGCTCGCTATGGATAGAACAAAAAGAACCTCCAAGAGGGTAAAAGACTTCTTATGCATCAGAGGATATCAAGATTTATCTGAAAGATAGGCAAAAGAACAGCCATAACAAGAAAACCTACCAGTACCGCTAAAATAAAGATAATTAAAGGCTCTAATACTCTTAAAAATCTTTCTATCTGTATTTTTGTTTCTTGAGAGAGACTTCTGCTTATCCTAATCAGAAAATCTTCTACTTTCCCACTTTCCTCAGCCACACGTACCAACTCTAAAGCATAAGAAGAAAATACTTTATTCTTCCTAAAACTTTCAGAAAGGAGAACACCTTTAGCAACATCCAGCTTAGCCTTATTAAGCTTCTTAGCTATTAACTGGTTTGGTACCACACCGCAGGAAATATTAAAAGCTTCCAATAAAGGAAGACCACTAATAATACCCAAACTTAACATTTCAGAGAAGTATATAAAACTTACCTTCTCAATAAAACCTCCAATAAAGGGCACATAAAGAGAAAACTCATCTACTTTCTCTTTTATTCTCCTATAAGAGAAAATCTTCTTAAGCAAGAGAATAAGTGCTATCGTTAGAATAATAATTATTTTAAGCCTTCTGCTAAGAAAGATTCCTACAGAGAGAAAAACCTTTGTTACTAAAGGAAGTCTGACTCCTAAATTTGCAAATACAGGTAACATCTTGGGAAGCACATAACTTATAAGAAAAATAATCGTTCCCATGCCAACTAAAAACAAAATAATAGGATAAATAGAAAGAGATATCACCTTCTCTCTAAGCTCTTTTCTATCCTCATAAAAAGTGGCCAGATTCTTAAACACTCTACCCAAACTGGCTGTAGATTCTCCTGCTTTAACCATACTTATGTAAAAGGAAGAAAATATGTTGAGTGAAGATAGAGCTTCATGGAGAGATTTTCCTTCAGATAATTCTTTTTTTATCTTAAAAAGCAATTCTTTATCCCAGTAAATAGTAGCCTGTGAAGAAAGAATTTCTATAACCTTGGGGAGCTCAAAACCAGCCTCTAGGAGGGTAGCTACCTTTATGGTAAACTTTTCTACAAATTTTGTCTTAGACTTAAATAAGAAAAGAGGCTTTTTTTCTTTTATACTTATAGGAAAAAGACCTTCCTTCTTAAGAGAACTTATGAGAGAGCCTTCATCTTCAGCCTCCTTTAAAGCCTCAATAAGGTTACCTTTAACATCTCTTGCTTTATATATAAAAATTGGCATCTATACCTGCTCACAAACTCTTATCACTTCTTCTAAAGAAGTAAGTCCTTTTTTGGCCTTTTCTAACCCATCCTCTATTAAAGTAACAAACCCCATAGAATGTGCTTTATGGGCAAGATCCTGTAAAGAAGCTTTCCTTGCTATCAACGAAGGCAATTCACCTTCTATTATTAGTAATTCAAATATAGCCATTCTTCCTTTGTAACCTGTATTGTTACACTTCTTACAGCCACGACCTTTAAAAAAAACTGTATTATTTTTGATTCCTAAGCTATCAAGTATGTCCTCCTTAGGGACAAATTCCTCTTTGCAATCGGGACAAATCAACCTTACCAGCCGTTGCGCAACTACTGATTTTAAAGTATCTGCTAAAAGATATGGTTGTATCTCTAAATCCATAAGGCGCGTGATTGTAGATAAAGAGTTGTTAGTATGAAGTGTACTAAAAAGTAAATGTCCAGTCAGAGCACATCTTACCGCAATCTGCGCAGTCTCTAAGTCTCTTATCTCTCCTACCATTATAATGTCAGGGTCTTGTCTTAATACTGCCCTAAGACCATTGGCAAAAGTTAGACCTATCTTAGGATTTATCTGAATCTGATCAACCCCCTCAAGCTGATACTCAATAGGGTCTTCTAATGTTACAATCTTTATTTTAGAATCATTTAGATAGTTAAGAAACGAGTATAAGGTTGTAGTCTTGCCACACCCCGTAGGTCCGGTAACTAATACCATACCGTTGGGTTTCGCTAAAACAGATTTTATTTTCCTTAATCCTTCTTGAGAAAACCCCAGTTCTTCTAACGCAAGCATTATCGAGCTTTTACTTAAAAGTCTTATACTCAAACCTTCGCCAAAAAGAGTGGGGAATGTAGAAAGTCTCAAATCAATATCTTGCCCTTCGAGTTTAACCCTACACCTTCCATCTTGAGGCTTCCTCTTCTCAGCGATATTCAAATTAGCCATAATCTTAAAACGGGAAATAAGTGCCTGATGGAGTTTCTTTATCTGAGGGGGAGTTTTAGTTTCATATAGAAAACCATCTATCCGGAAACGGATTCTTAACTTATCACTGAAAGGCTCTATATGAATATCGGTTGCCCTTTTTTTATAAGCCTCTAAGAGCAACTGATTTACATAGTTTGCTAAAGAAACGTCCTCAACTAGTTCTTTATCGTTTTTTTCTTCAAAAGAGACATCGGGAGATGACAAAGAAGCCTCTACTAATTTTTCTACAGTATCTGCTCCTACTCCATAACAATTTCTTATAGCTTTGAGAATATCCTCCTTTTTAGCTAAAAATGGCTTTATTTTCAGGCTGGTAATTATTTTTAACTCATCTAACAAAGCTACATCAAAAGGGTCTCTTATGGCTACAAACAAAACATTATCCTCTCTCCTTAAAGGGACAATGATACTCTTATTGAGTACAGTGGCGGGGATTAAAGAGATAACATCCTCTTCTATTTTAACCTTACTTAAATCAATATAGTCTATATTAAAATACTTACTGTAAGAATAAAGGAGCTTCTCTTCGTTTACCAATCCTCTATTTATAAAAACTTCTTCCGCTTCTTTATAAGAAAGTGGTTCTTCTTTTAATTCTCTTTTTAGTTCTTCCAACTGAGTTGGACTTATAACTCTATTCTCTAATAGAATCTCTCCGACTAAAGTAAAGGCTTCTTTTCCTATCATCTTCTAAGTTAATATAACAAAATAGCGCAAGAAAATCAAACTTTTAAAATATCCATAAGTGCCTAAGATAAACAGCATTCTATAAAAGTTTAGCTTCTTTTAAGGTGTATTGCTCCTTTATTTGATTTATCTATATCTGAGCTTTTCTTGCTAAGAGTCAATTGTAATACTCAAAAAACATTTGACATATATATCAGGAAAGAGTAAAATTTTGTTGAGTATAATGTAAAAAGTCGAAAAATAATATAATGGTAACGAAAAGATATAAAAAAGTATACAAAATAAATGAGGTTGCAAAAGAATTAAATGTATCCATCCAGACAATTAAAAACTATGAAAGATGGGGAATATTGCCCAAGGCAAAAAGAGACAGGAAAGGTTGGAGATATTATACTCAAGAAGACTTAATAAAAATAAAGGCCCTGTACCAAGAAGAAATTACCGACAAACGTTTTAGAAGATAATGGTGATTGCTATCACCAACCAAAAAGGAGGCGTAGGAAAGACAACAATTGCTATAAACCTTTCTGCGAGTTTAGCTCTTCTGGACTATCGGGTACTTACTATAGACATGGACCCCCAAGGAAACTCGTCCGATGGCTTAGGTATAAATACTAACAAGCTAGAAAATACTATCTACGACGTTCTTGTAAATGATGTCCCCTTAACTGATATTGTAATCCCCAATCAAATTAAAAATCTATTTGTCGCGCCCGCTAACATAAGTCTCTCGGGAGCAGAAACAGAGCTATCCTCTGATATCTCCCGTCCTTTTAAGTTAAGAAAGGCAATAAGACCAGAAATATCAAAATATGATTATATAATAATTGACTGTCCGCCATCTTTAGGAATATTAACGGTAAATGCTATTGTAGCAAGTACCGACCTCTTAGTCCCCATTGAACCTAACAGTTATGCATTAAAAGGAATGAGTATGCTCATGAGTACTATCTTAAAGATAAAAGAGGATTTAGAACACTATTCTTATTTTCTCGGTGTGGTAATAAATATGTTCCAAGAAAATTTAGAGTTGCATTCTTCTATCTTGGAGACAGTGACAGAGTATTTCACCCCTCGAAAAGTGTTTAAAACAAACATACCACGTGACCCAAAAATACCTGAGGCAGAACTACATGGTAAAAGCATTCTCCAATACGAACCAAATTCTATATCAGCAAATAAGTTTATAGAGTTAGCTAAAGAAATTATTGATAAAAACACAACTGAAAATGGATAAGAATAATAAAAAAGAAGAGCTTAAGAAAATTGTAAGATCAAGAATAAAAGGACTGGGTTTAGATGCTCTTTTTCACCAGGTTGATGTAAGTAAGAAAGATGAGCTTTCAGAAAAAAAAGAGGCTGTGTCAGAAGAAGATAAAAGGCTTTTAGAGAGATTGAAAAGGATTGATTTTCCTAAGAAAAAGAGACTAATCTCTTTAGCTATACAATATATAAAGGAGTATTTAACTCCTTTTAGTGGCAACAGATTAATCATAGATATTGGAGAAAGCTCCATAAAGGCAATTGAAGCAAAAGAGGTAAAGAATAAAATCATTATCATGAGTCTTTTTTACAAATCTATTCCTTATCTTCTAAGAGAAAACTCCGTAAAAAAAGAAGAGTTCGTAAAAGAAACGTTAGAAGAATTGGCCTCTTTTAGCTCCTCTAAGGACATCATAAGCATTATCCCAAGTGCAAAAGTCATTCTAAAGTTTCTAACTCTACCTACCACAGGAGAAAAAGAAATCAGAAAGATGCTGGAATTTGAGATAAAAGACCTTCTTCCTCTTCCTACAGAAATGATGGAGATAGATTGGCAGGTTATAAAACAAAAAGAAGGCAAAAGTACAGTAATTCTCACTGCCATAAAGAAAGAAGAGATAGAACACCATCTTAATTTCTTAGGAAAACTTAAAATTGTACCCTCAAAAATAGAGGTAAGCTCCATTGCTTTATATAACTCTTTGGATTTGGATAAAGAAAGAAAACATAATATCATTCAGGTAAGTATTGGAGAAAAGAACACAGAAATAAATATACTGAGAGAAGGAGAACTTATATTAAGTCGGTGTTTAGAGTGGGGGTCGAAAGATTTAACCTACTCTATAGCAGAAAGCCTTAACTTAAGCTTTGATAATGCAGAAAAAATCAAAAAAGAAAACGGCATTGTCCTTTCTAGAAAGGAAAAGAACTCTACTTCCAAAACAGTCTCTTATAACGCCTGCAGGTGGGTTGATTATTTAGTAGAAGAAATAAAAAGAAGCCTGACATACCTTAAAGTTAAAGAAAACTCTCCTTTAGATATCGATAAACTTATTCTCTCTGGGGGAGGAGCGAATCTTATAAATATCTCTGACTATCTTAAAGAAAAACTCAAGATGAGAATAAGTTTTCTTAAACCCCCTCAATACATCGAGATAGCTCCTAATCAAAACCTATACAATAAGTATCCCCTCGAATTTGCCCCCTTAATGGGAGGAGTACTTGAAAAGAAAGAAGGCTACTTCATCAAAATAAATCTTTTGCCTCAAAGATTAAAATCATCTTTTAGAATGGAAAAAACCCGCACTAAGCTTATCCTGCTTCTATGTATAATGTTAGGTATTGTTATCTCTTTACTTATGAGTACCTCTATAATCTTGAATAAAAAAAGAAACAAAATAAAAGCACAAAAACAAAAAATAGAAGCCTTGTCTTTGAAAGTTAAGAATGTCCAACAGCTCAAAGAAAAAATTCGCAATATTCAGTCTTATATCTCTTTGGAAAAATCCTGCATGGAAGTATTAAGAGAAATAAGTCTGATTGCGACCTCCGATATAACCATAAATAAATTTCTCTTTGAAAAAGATAGGATGGTAATTCTGGAAGGGGAAGCTTCTTCGCACTCATCAGTAGTCAACTTCTCTAAAAACCTAAGTGAATCTACCCTCTTTGAGAATGCTCAGATAAAATACACAAAAAGAAAAGAAAGATTAAAAGAAAAAGTCGTCTTTGAAATAACTTGTATAATAAAATGATAAAGAGAGAAAAAACCTTACTTGTTATTGCAGTATTAGTTATATTGATAGGTTCTTTATACACGAGCATTATTGTCCCTTTCTTTAAGAAAATGCGTTCTCTTAACTCAGAAATAATACAAAACCAAAAGCTCATAGAAAAAATGCAAAAAGAAGCTTCCCAGCAAATTGAACTGGAAAAAAAATTCTCTTTTTTGGCTAGGAAGATAAAAGCTAAACTTCCTTTTAAACGAGAAGAAAGCCAGTTTTTGTCGGAAATAGGTAAGGTAGCAAAAGAAACTAACATTCATATAAGTTTAATGAACCCTCTCCCTTCTAAAGACATAGGTAATTTCAAAGAGTTCTCGGTAGAAATAGACATGGAGGCAAATTTAGGAAACTTAGTACGTTTTTTATACCAGATGAGAAAATCGTCAGTGGTTCTAGTAGCAAACAAACTTGAACTTCAACCTAAATCGGAAAGATCCGCTTTACTTAAAGGGAAATTGATTATTTCTACTATATTCCTGAAGGAGAAATCTTATGAAAAATGAAGGGATAAAAATATTGTATAAGAGGGAAAATACTATCATAATGACAGCTATGTTCTTAATATGCGCAAATAATATATTCGCCCAAGAAGAAAAACCCCTCTCTTATTATGAAATTATCGAAGAAAGAAATTTCTTCAGGCCAAAAGAAGATACAGTAAAAGTCATAAAGCCTAAGACAGAAGAAAAAAAGAAAGAGAGCACCAATTATAAATTTATTCTTACGGGAATAGTAGAAATTAACGGCAAACTCAAGGCAATCATAGAAAAGAATTCCGGTGAGGGTTTCTATGTAGAAGAAAAGGAGAACGTAGAAGATTATCTAGTAGAAAAAATAACTCAAAACACGGTAATTCTTAAGAAAGATGATGAGGAAATAAATCTAAAGCTTAAGAAAGGACGATTGCAACAAGAAGCCAAATCTAATAATTATCAAGAAGAAAAGAAAAAAGAAAAAACCGAAGAAAAAAAAGAAGAAATAAGGTATAAACCAAACCCCATGCAAATATTAAGAAAAGGTAATATTAACAAACTCAAGGAGGAAGAATAATGAAATTTAGATTATTGTTATTTATATCTTTACTAAGTTTATTGTGGGAAGTGGTCTTAGCCCAAAATACCGAAAGGAATACACCCCTTGAAAACAATGGTTTAATTTCAGTAAATTTCCAAAATACAGACATAAACCAGGCAATTAAGATACTGGGAGATATTACTCATAAAGTAATAATTCCCCACCCCCAGTTAACTGGCAAGATTACTGTGATTAGCTTAGAAAAAGTAAGCCCTGATGTGGTAGAAAGTATATTAGAAAGCGCCTTAAACGTAAGAGGATTTACTTTGGTAAGTTCTGGTGAGGTGCTAAAGGTAGTCCCCCTTCCTGAAACAAAACAAACAAATGTATCTGTAAATGTGGGCTTGTCGCCACAAGACATAAAAGAAGAAGATGTGGTCATTACACAGGTGATTCCTCTAAAATATGCTTCTGCTGTCAACCTTAAAACAATGCTTTCATCTTTAGTGGGAAAACATGGGAACATTTTAGCCGATGAAAGGACCAATACTTTAATTATTACTGACATTTCTTCTAACATAAAACGACTTGCTTCTGTAGTAAAAGAATTGGAGAAACCTCTACCTACCAAGATGCAGGTAAAAACCTTCATGTTGAATTATGGAGATGCCAAAAAAATTGCAGAGATATTAAATGAACTCTCAGAGAATAAAGAAATCCCTTCCCCTCTATTCTCTGTGGAGCTTCCTGAGAAAGATAAACCTTTACAGATTGTAGGAAAGATAAAAGCTTTTGCTGAAGAAGAAACTAACTCTATAATAGTTACCTCTTTCCCTGCTAATTTCCCTACCATTGAAAGAATAATAAAAAAATTAGATGTTTTACCTCCTCAGGTTATGATTGAAGTGATTATTATGGACGTTACTTTAAGCGATGACTTAACTATGGGAGTTGAGTTTGCCCATCCTACTAATTCTACTGTAACCACAGAAGGACTGAAAATAGATGCTGGCGGCAGCTCTGATAAGGAAAGTATTTTTCATTCTCTTTTAGGACTAACCGAAGCTGCCTCGGAGAAGGGTTTTACTTATAGACTCTTAAACCGCAAAGAGACATTAAATCTCCTTGCTTTCATCCTTAGCTCTCAAGAAAATAGTAAAGTCTTATCTACTCCTCGTATTCTGGCATCCAACAATCAGGAATCCACTATCACAGTGGGGCAAGAAGTACCAATTATCGAATCCTCAGTAGTAGACTTAGTAAATAATGTAAAAACAGTTAACTATAAATATGAAGATGTGGGCTTACAGCTAAAGGTTACTCCCCGTATAAGCAAGGAAAAAATCGTAAACCTTGTTGTCCATGCTGAACTTAAAGACTTAAGTGCCCAGAAAATTTTTGATGCAAGTATTATAAACAAAAGAGAAGCCGATGCTACTGTAATTATACCTGATGGCTATACTGCTGTGTTGGGAGGCCTTATGCGTGATAACAATAGTGTAATAGAAAATAAAATACCTATATTGGGAGACATTCC
>CAYVYZ010000030.1:0-19741 GCA_964455875.1 uncultured Planctomycetia bacterium
ACATCTTTACCTTTAAGCGCATCTCTATACAAAGATGGTCTTTTCTTTATCTTAAAAGATAGCTCAACCAACCCAATGAGTTCTTTTCTTGAAAGGTCTTTTAATGAAACAAAATTTCTCATCTTACTTTTATCTTTTATGAGAATCTCTTAAAAACTTCCTCTAAAATCCTTAAACCTTTATTCAAATCTTCTATTTTTATATTAAGAGCGGGCATAATTCTCAACACATTTTTGTGAGTAGCATTAATTATAAGCCCTTTCTTTAGCGCCTCCATAAAAAATGGTGTTGCCTCCATTTTAAGTTCGATTCCCACCATAAATCCTTTACCTCTTACTTCCCTTATAAAGGAGAATTCTTTTCTGAACTCCTCAAACTTCCTAAAAAGATAACGGCTGTTTTTTCTTACCCTTTCAAGTATCCGCTCTCTTTTTACAATGTTAAATACCTCAAGCGCTATCCGTGAAGAAAAAGGATTACCACCAAAAGTTGAAGCATGCATCCCCGGACCCATAATATCTGCAATGTCTTTTCTTACCACCATACACGAAATCGGCACACCCGCTGCTAATCCTTTGGCTAGAAGCATAATATCAGGTTTTATCTCATAATGCTGGTAGCAGAACATTCTTGCTGTTCTGCCCATTCCTGTCTGAACCTCATCAATAATAAAAAGCAAATTATGTTTCTTACAATACTGATAAACTCTCTCAACATACTCTTTCTCTGCAACGTTTACGCCTCCTTCACCCTGAATAAGTTCTAACAAAACTGCCACGGTTTTTTTTGTAACTTTTCTCTTAAAATCCGAGAAATCATTAAACTTTGCTTCTTTAAAACTTGCAAGTAACGGTCTAAATGGTTTCTTATATTTTTCTTGCGCTGTTGCAGAAAGAGCACCAAAAGTTCTGCCATGAAAAGAATTTCTCATCACAATAATTTCAAATCTAGGACCTTTTCCGTAAAGTCGAGAAAACTTAATAGCTGCCTCAACCGCTTCTGCTCCTGAGTTAGCAAAGAAAACTCTAGAAGGAAAACTACTCTTTACAATTTCTTCTGCCAATAGAGCCTGCCATTTATGATAAAGGTTATTAGGAAGAAAAATAAGTTCTTTTGCCTGCTTAGCCATAGCCTCAACAATCCGAGGATGGCTATATCCTAAAATTCCCACCCCCCATCCAGGAAAAAAGTCCAAATATCTCCTACCACTTTCATCCCAAATATAACTTCCTCTTCCCCTAACAAAAACCGGTCCTACTCTTTTATAAGTAGGTAGAGTGTATTTTTTGTAAAGTTGTTGAATCTTCATATTATATCTATCTTCATACAGATGAATATAGATTTATAACAGATAAACGCAGATATTTGTGTTAATCTGTTGCTATGTTACTAGCTCTTGCGCTAATCTGTGTCTCAATGAACAATCTCTGTCCCAATCCCTTCGTTGGTAAATATTTCTAATAGAAGCGCATGAGGGATTTTAGCATCAATTATATGAACCTTTTTTACTCCCCCTTTTATTGCTTCAATTGCCCCTCTTACTTTAGGAACCATTCCTTCATCAATAACTTTATCCATAATTAATTCCTCTGCCTCAGAACTTGAAAGCGTTGAAATCAAAGAATCTTCATCACGGGCATCCCGCATTACCCCTAAAACATTAGTAAGATACACCAGTTTCTCTGCTTTAAGTTCAGTAGCAAGAAAACACGCAATCTCGTCGGCGTTTATATTATATACAACACCATCTGAGGATACCCCCATAGGGCACACCACAGGAATAGAATCCACAACTATCCTTTCCAATTTCCTCTTATCAAATCCAACAATTTCTCCCACAAACCCCAATTCCTTTTTGCTCTTCTTCTTACGAGCGTAGATAAAATTATCTACCCGTTTAAGACCTTTTGCTTTTATGTTATGAATACTTATCTCCTCTACAATAAGGTTGTTAAGTCGATTAAGCTCCTCCTCTACCACCTTTAAAGTTTCTTCATCTGTAACCCGCATTCCATCAATAAATTCACTGGTTATTTTTTTCTCTCGTAACCTCTCTGTAATCATTGGTCCCCCACCATGCACAAGAATAGGCCTGATTCCAGTATAACGCAAAAACACAATATCCTCTAATACCGACCGACGCACTCTATCTTCAGCAAGTATTGAACCACCGTACTTAATTACAGTGATTTTTTTATGAAACCTTTTAATATAAGGGAGTGCTTCAATGAGTACCTCGGATTTTTTTATTGCTTCTTTCATTTAACCCTCTCTTTTTTACTACATATACATCTGTAAATCAACTATATCCCGCGTTTATTTTTACATACTGCGGCGTTAAATCTGAAGTATATATAGTTTTTGCGTATTTTCCTCTGTTTAGATTAATCCTAATAACTATTTCTTTTTTCTTAAGCGACGAGGAAAGAATTTTTAACTTTTTCTCTCCTACCTTTATACCTACAGCCCCTAAGGCAGCAACAATCCTACCCCAATTGGGATTCTCTCCATACATCGCTGTTTTGAATAAAGAAGAATTGGCAATACAAAACGCTGCTCTTTTTGCTTCTTCTTTTGTCTTTGCCCCCTCTATTTTTAAGATTATGAACTTCGTTGCCCCTTCGGCATCTTTAACAATCATTCTAGCAAGACCCACCAGTACTTTCTTAATCGCTTCTTTAAACTTTTTTACATCGGTATCTTTCTGTACAACAGCGGAACGACCAGATGCTAAGACAAAAACACAATCATTTGTACTCATACAGCCATCAATAGTGATGGAGTTAAAACTATCTTCCACTGCATCTACAAGTATCTTCTGCAAAAGAGACCTCTTTATCTTTGCATCTGTAAGAACAAACCCCAGCATCGTAGCCATAAAAGGATTAATCATCCCTGCGCCTTTAGCAAAACCAATAATTTTTACAGTCTTACCTTTTAGATTCACCTTCAAAGAAACCATCTTTGGAAAAGTATCGGTGGTAAGAATGCTCTCGGAAAAATCATCGCCTCTTCTGCTTATGTTACTAATAAGGTGCGGTATAGCGGCTTTTATCTTACTAAGTGGAAGTCTTTTTCCAATAATTCCTGTTGAGGCAATAAGAATATTCTCTTTCTTTACCCCAAGAAACTCACTAAGACACAAACAAATCTTCATTGTATCCTTAAGACCATTTTTATGGGTAAAACAATTGGCATTTCCGCTATTGACAATAACAGCCTTTATAGGGTTCTTTACATGTTTTTTACTTAATGTAACTGAGTAAGAACAGTTAATATTAGTGGTAAAAACTCCTGCGGAGCACGCAAAACCATCAACAAGTATAAGCCCTAAATCCCTCCCCTTCTTCTTTATGCCACACCTTATGCCGGACGCATAAAACCCATCTGGCAAAATCATAAAAGACCCTCGCTCTCTTTAAATCCCAACATAATATTCATATTCTGAACAGCTGTGCCCGCTGCCCCTTTAATAAGGTTATCAATGCAAGATGCAATCACCGCTCTCCTGCCACCAGGATGAATACTCAACCCAATATCACAAAAATTTGTCCCCACAACATCTTTTAGTTTGGGCAACTTATCTTTGATGCGTATAAAAATCGATTTTGCATAATACTTCTTATATACCGACCTTAGTTTAAGCGCGGTAACCTTCTTTTTCAGACAGACATGGACAGTAGTGTATATCCCTGCTGGCACCCCAACAACATGAGGAATAAAGTCAATCTCCATTCTAAGAGCCGCTACCTCTTCAATCATCTGAATAATCTCCGGCGTATGCTGGTGAATAAAAGGTTTATAGGCCCAGATATTTCCTTCTACGTGGGCGAAATGGTAATCAATTACTGCGCGCCTGCCCGCTCCTGTAATTGAAGAGTAAGAATCAACAATTACCTCTTTTTCTATAAGCTTCTCCTTCGCCAGAGGTACAAGAGCAAGGATTATCGAAGTAGGGTAACATCCTGGGTTAGCAACAAGAACAGCTTTCTTTATTCTCTCCTTGAAAAGCTCGGGCATTCCGTAAATAGCCTTCTTAAGACTATTTTTATCCTTATGAACGGTGCTGTAAAATTTCTTATAAAGGCCGGCGCATTTAAGACGGTAATCAGCAGAAAGATCAACCACCCTCTTACCTGCCTTAAGAAGATACGGTACTACCCCCATAGAAACGCCATGAGGCAAAGAAAGAAAAAAAACATCTGCTTTTCTTATAGCCTTTTTGAGATCTAAACGTTCACAGTTTATATCCACCACTCCTTTAAAACGCGGAAAAATCGAAGAATAAGCAAGAGGATGGGGAGTACGTGAAGTAAGATAACTTATTTCAACCTTTGGGTGGTGAGCAAGAATTTCAACAAGCTTCTCTCCCGTAAACCCTGTTGCCCCTAAAACACCTACCTTCATCTTGTCTCCTTTGCTTTTCTCAGACATAGATTCTCCTTTAATAGAACTTATAATAAACTAAAAAATAGAGAGCGTCAATAACTTTAAAATACAGACAACACTTAAAGATACAAAGATAGATATAAAAATCTGTATCGATATGTGTTCACTACGCAATAACCTGTATAACAGTGGTTAACGTTTAGTCCACTGAAACCTGCGGCGGGCGCCTTTACGGCCGTACTTTTTACGCTCTTTTGCTCGTGGGTCACGAGTGAGAAGATCCTCTTTTCTTAATAAAGGGCGCAACTCAGGATTAAATGCAACCAAAGCGCGAGAAATACCTAAGCTCACTGCTCCTGCCTGGCCAGCAATCCCCCCTCCATTAACGCGCACCTTTATATCTACATCGTTAATAACATTTGCTGTCAGTAAAGGCTTCTTAATCTGCATCTGATGGTCTACTGTGTGGAAATATGTAGAATAATCTTTACCATTTATTAAAATCCTTCCTTTACCACCAAGAATAAGCTTTACTCTTGCCACTGCTTCTTTCCTTCTACCTGTTGCAAGAAAGAAATTTTTTTTCTCCTCTGACATATCACACCTCTATTGCTTGGGGCTTCTGAGCGCCATGGGAATGCTTATCATCAGGATAAACTTTAAGCATCCTCAACATTCTTTTTGCCAACATATTCTTAGGCAACATCCCTCTAACAGCATAGTATATTACTTTAGCAGGATTTTTTTCTATAAGTTTCTCTAAGGTTATCTCCTTTCTTCCGCCAGGGTATCCTGAATATTTATCATATATCTTCTCTCTTAACTTCTTTCCCGTAACTCTTATATAACGAGCATTAATGATTATAACTCTATCTCCGCATAAAAAATTCGGACTATAGGTTGGTTTATTTTTCCCCTGTAAAATATTAGCAACACGACAGGCAAGTCTTCCTAATACCTTACCTTTTGCATCTATAATAACCCATTTCTGGCTTGCCTTAGAATAAAATTTTGTTTTTTTCTTCATTTTTCCTCATCATTAATAATAACACATTCATGTAAGGGTCTTTTATACCATATTTATAGAAAATGTCAATATTTTATATATTTTTTTTAAAGAAAGGGGGGATTAACGGCTACAAAGTCCCATAAGGTAGGCTTCATCCAACACGTGACCTTTAATCGCAGACAGAAGCTGTTTTTTAGTTACTCTTCCTGACAAATTAATTTTAGTATCTAAAGCATAGAGTTTAAAAAAATAACGATGAGGTTTCCCCGGGGGAGGACATGGCCCACCGTAACCAACTCTCCTAAAATCATTTACACCTTGTATAGCGCCATTAGGCAGCTGATATACCTTAGGAATATTCTCTTTGAGACGGGTTACATTTTTGGGAATATTAAAGATTACCCAATGCACCCACACTCCTCCTGGAGCATCAGGGTCGTCACAGATAATAGCAAAACTCTCCGTGTTAGAAGGCACACCTTTCCATTCTAAAGGAGGGGAATAATCAACTCCACTACAGGTATATTTTCTTGGAATATAAGCCCCTTCATTAAAAGAAGGACTTTTTAAATCTAAAGAATAAACGGAGTCTGTAGCACTAATAAGAAAGATAAAAGAAATAATTAACTTCTCTAACATATCTCTATCTATAGAGACTTAAGAACTCTGGCAATCTCTGTCATTATAATAAAAAATCCTCCCCACGCTATAATTAGCAAAAAGGCACTCATACCTATGTCATAGTTAGTTTTCGCAAGAACAATGCCCACTACAGTAATAAGAACACCTTGCAAAAAAGAAAACATTCTAAGTCTCCGCAAACTCTTTCTTATTTTATCCATTTCATCCTCCTTATGTTAAGTTTTCCTTTAACACACTGTTTTAAAATAGTTTATCATTTTTATTAAAAAAAGCAATACGCTTATATTATAAGCACCCCCTTTCTATTGTCTATATTATCAGATGCTGGTAGAATATAAATATGCCAACAATGCAAAATATTTTTAAGAAGCTTAAAGAAAGAAAAGTTACAGTTTCAGTAGCGGAATCCTGCACTGCTGGCTATGTATCATACTTATTAACAAAACTTCCGGGAAGCTCAGAGATATTTAAAGGGGCGTTTATAGTATATTCTTTAGAATCGAAAAATAGGTTTTTCGGTATTCCCTCCTCTCTATTAAACAAGACCGATGGCGTATCAAGAAAAATATGCATAATGTTAGCAAAAAAAATTAAGAAACATTTTAATACAGATATAGGTTTAGCAGTAGTAGGATTTGCAGGACCCAAGGCAAAAAAGGGGATAAAAGTAGGTACTATATATATCGCGGTATCTTACAAAAACAAGTGTTTTATAAAGAAACTATCTCTTAAAGGTAAAAGAGACACGATAAGAAAAACAGCAAGTAGAAAGCTTATTGGACTACTGTACGAAACCTTAAATAGAAAATGAGAGTTTTCATAGGCATCCCTCTTCCCGAAGAAACAAAAAGATATCTTAACGACATAGAAGGTGAGTTCAAAAAATGTAACTGCTTAGTAAAATGGGTACAACATACAAACCTTCATATAACCCTAAAATTCCTCGGCGAAACAAAAGAAGAAAAACTTCCTTTAATTAACAGGGCTATAGAGGAAGCAAGTAAAAATTTCTCTAAAATAACGGTTGGCTTAAGAAACTTCGGTTTCTTTCCGCATGAAAAGAGCCCTCGTGTATTCTTTGTTTCCGTTGACAAAGATGAGATATTAAGAAGATTAGCTTATGCTTTGGAAGAAAGATTAGAGCCGCTGGGCTTTACGCCCGAACATCGATTTAAAAGCCATATTACCTTAGGAAGAATAAAAAACAAGAAGAATATAGAGTGTCTTATAAAAAAAGCAAAAGAGATAAAGTTAACAAATTCCTTTTGTATTGATTCTATAATTCTATATAAAAGTACCTTAACTCCCGCTGGATCCATATACGATTCCCTCTCTAGAAAAACTCTGATATAAATGCCTCTCTGTTTCTTAGATTGAAAAAGAAGCTTAAAGAATTTAAGGTTTTATTTTTCTTTCGCCGGGAAGGACTGACTTTGTAACACGGGGGAGTCTGCCAAATATGCTTTGGTAAATTTCGTTATACTTATCCTTAGGCCCTACCATTTTAAACACCAAAGGCATAACTTCCTTTGCTTTCCTACTCATAATAGAAGAAATATTTCTTATATCCCACTGAGCATGAGAATCTTCTCTTAAGCGTGAAATATGATATAACTCCCGGGCATTAAGCCTCAATAAAACTCTTCTACGGTGAGCATTAGTCAATACATAAGGAGCAGCAAGGGGAAATTCTTTTTTAACCTTATAATACAATTCATTAGCCTTATCGATAACTTTTCTAAAGCGGTCCTCCTCATCTATCTCCTTTACAGACTGCGGGACAGTAACACCTAATTCAGGATTATAGTCTTGAGTCGTAAGCGTCGTCATGCGGTGCCGTTTAAGCTGCCCAAAGCAAGCACTTGAAATTATAATATCAAATGTTAAGTTGACATACTCAAACTCCCTAAGCATAGAATCATAAAATTGCATATTCTCCCATGCCTTTTTAAATATCTCTTCTTTTTTCTCTGGCAATAAATCTTTAACAATAGACTTACACTTTCTATAAGGTAATCCCGAAGAAGTATGCAACAAGGAGGCAGCTATAATATCATCGCCATCAGGGGTATATTCAACCAGGCTAACAACTTCCCCATCGTCTTTCTTCTCCCAGAAATCTATAATATTAGAGGCTAACTTCCTTAGCTGGGGATATGTGTTCTTATCGCGTTCGTTAGCCTCATGAAATATTACAATCGAAGGTGCAACTTCGTAAATCTCATTATATATGGCTCTACCTAATTGCTTAATTTCATATAAAGAGTGTGAGGCAAAACGCCTTAACATAAGCTCTAAGTTGCGTGCGTTAATAGTAAGACCCACTTGTGACTCTGTAGCTAAAGAAGTGATGTAACGGGCATCTTCTTTTGCCCAACCTTCAAGAAGGCTATGATTTTTAGGATTCTCTGCGAGACGGGCATATTTTTTAAAAACATACCTTTTTAACTTATCAAACAAATATTTATAAGTAGCTATCTGTTCACCCAACAAGTCTAAGAAAGCTTTCTTAAAGGGTGTATCTTCAATCTCATGAGGAACTACAAATCCTTTATCAAGAGTAATGTACCGCTGCGATTTCTCTGTATAAGAACAAAGTCTGAACTTTTCAACTTCCTCCATGGCAAGACGAGACACTCCAATAATATCTAAATTAAAAACAGCGTGTTCTGCCACCGAGTGATGTCCCATTTTAAAGATAATGGTGCGGTTAGATTTACGGGCACGTTCTACTTCTCTGCGTGCATCTTTTCTTATCTCGTTAATAGGGCGAGGATCTCTACTTATACGGGCATAAGCAGCAGAAATAACTTCTGGGGTGACATCTTCGCGTTTGCCTGATTTTCTCTGTAGCTCTTCTAAAACAGTGGCATCAACATTGTATCCTGCTAGATACACTTTCATAAGAATTATACAATTATATCAGGAAATTACAAAAACAAGTATAAAATTTTATCTTTCCTAAGAGGCTGAGGCTCGCAATAACACATTTACAATGTGTAAAATAAAATTAGCATATACCCCTGCAACCACATCGTCCCCTACAATACCTAAAGCACCTTTACATTTTTCTACTCTGTTAGCAGGAGGAACCTTAAGCATATCAAAAGCACGAAAAAGAAAAAAACCTACAATGATAAACTTTATATTATATGGAATAAGAATATAAGTTATCAACATTCCGCTGAAATCATCAATGACTATTTCTTTCGCATCTTTTTTACCCAAAATATTTTCTGCACGGCCTGAAAAATAAAAGGCCAATACAAGGGATAACACCGTAACAATAATAAACCACGCCTGACTTCTAATTAAGATAGCAACAAGAAGGGCAACTAAACAAGCTGCGGTGCCGGGCATTAATGGCGTATACCCTACTCCAAAAAGAGTAGCTATCGCCAATACGCACTTATTTTTGATTGAAATGTTCTTATCTGTGTTCATCGAATTATCTGCACTCACCTGTTACAAATCTGCGACATCTATGTTATTAAAAATTCCTTATAATCCTGCGGTTAGCCCATAGATAATGAACCCCACTAAAAGCAGTAACAACAACTACATACCACATAAACAAAGGTATTCCTTTCTCATACAAAAAATCAACGGTGGCATTGTCTTTAAGTATCTTACTTAAAATAACTACAATAAAAATATAGTTTATGCACACAACTTGAGAGAATGTCTTGTGCTTGCCAAATCTTTTAGCTTCTAAAACACGCCCTCTGCTTAACGCAAATAATCTTACTCCCGTAATAATAAATTCTCTCATCATAATTACAATCACCATCCATATGTTAACTATGCCTAATACCAAGAAAGCAAGAAAAACTCCCAAGACAAGAATTTTATCCGCTATAGGGTCAAGCAGTTTGCCTAGATCAGAAACTTTACCATATTTACGTGCAATGAAACCATCAAGAAAGTCAGTCAAAGAAGCACATATAAACATCGTAAAAGCCAAACAAAGAGACAATAAATTAAACTTCAAAGTAAAAATAACACAGAGAAAAGAAAGTACTATTCTTAAAAATGTTAAGTAGTTAGGCAAATTCATATTAGTAATTTTTTAAGTATGTATTTACTTGCTTTACTTAGCTACTAAATCGTACTCTAAGGCATCAACTATGTTAAGCGTATAGAAATTTCCTACTTTTGTATTCTTCTTTTTTATATACACAAGTCCATCTATATCATAAGCACTAAATTGACTTCTTCCTAACACAACACCATTATCTCTCTGATCTGTTAAAATTTCAATTCTTCTGCCTACAAAACTCTTGTTATACTCATAAGAAATCTCCCTTTGAAGCTCCATAATCTCTTTGTATCTCTTTCGCTTAACTGCATGATGGATCTGAGGTTTGAGGCCATAAGCTTTTGTTTTTTCTTCTCTTGAATAAATAAACGCTCCTAAACGCTCAAATCTAACTTCTTTAATAAAGTTATACAATTCTTTAAACTCTCTTTCTGTTTCACCAGGAAAACCAACAATAACCGAAGTTCTTAAAGCAACCTCTCTTATTTTCTTACGTATTCTTCTAATAAGAGAAATTATCTCTTTTTTTGTTATGCAGCGGTTCATTACTCTCAAAATCCTATTATTGATATGCTGAATAGGAAGATCTATGTATTTACATATCCTTTCTTCTTTCGCTATCAAATCAATCAAACGACGGCTAAAATGCCGGGGATGGGTGTAAATAATTCTAATCCATCGTATACGCCTAGTCTCTTTTAATATCTTTTTCACTAAAACTGTTAAATCAATCTCTTTATATAAATCTTTCCCCCAACTTGTTACATCTTGGCCAATAATATTAAGCTCTTTCACCCCCTCGCTTTCCAATATTTTGGCCTCCTTTACTATACTATCCAAATCTTTACTTACCAGTGGTCCCTTTATAAGAGGAATTGCACAATAACTACAATTGTTAATACATCCTTCGGAAATCTTTAAAAATCCAATATGGCGAGGCAAGCCTATCCTTAAAGGCAACTGTCTAGGAGGAAACTCCTCTACACCTCTATACTCATCAACTAAAGGGAAAAAACGCCTAAGCTCCTCCTCATACCGTTCTACAAGACAACCTACCACAACTATTTTACTAACCTTACCTTCTCTCTTTAAACTAACTGCTTTTTTAATCCACTCTAATGATTCTTCCTTTGCCTCTTTAATAAAACCACATGTATTTATAACAAGTGTATCTACTTTCTCTGCTTTCTCCTTAAACACATACCCTTCTTCTATAAGCCTTCTTATAATAACTCCCGAATCATAAGTATTACGGAAACAACCTAAGGAAATTAAAGAAACTGTTTTTCTCATATGTTTAAACTATAATAAAATTTAAGAAACTTGGATATAGCTACACTATTTTATTATAGAGATGCCTTTTGCGGTAATTTTTAGGCTCTTTATGGGCTTATGAATCTTAGTTAAAGGAGGAAGACGCCTGCCATTTACTTCTACTTCCACGCTTGAACCATCATTTATCTTAAACTCCAATTCCTTATTAGCCTGCCAGCTTTCAATAACTCCTTTTCTTAATATACCCTCAAAAACTACTTTTCCGTCGCGTTTAACCACAACGAAACAGTCCCGCTTAATCTTAAAAGAAACAAGAATCTCCTCCGAGTTAACTTTTAACGCTGTTGCTGTTTTTATGCGCTCTTTAACCACAGGTTTAGACTTTAAATAAACTTTCTTATTATGAACCAAACGTAGAATGGAAAAAATAAGTATAAAGATTATAACAAAAGAGACAGCTATAACCGCTATAAAGACAACGTTCTTCTTAAAATAAGGACTAATATCAAAAACAGGTGCCCCTCTCTTCTTGGAAGAAACCTTTCTTGGTTTAGAAACTAATACAGAAGATTCTTTGGCCGGTATAACCTTTTCCAACTCACCACTTATATCTACTCCGAGAAACTCAGCGTATATTTTAATAAACCCTTTTAAATACACATGATTTATCTTGTGAAACTGTCCAGTTTCCAACGCCTTAATAACAGAAGGATGAAGCTTTGTCTTCTCTACTACATCTTCTAAATCATACCCTAATTCTTTACGCCTCTCTCTTAACTTCTTAGAAAGTTCTTCCATATCTATAAGTTCCATAATTATATTAAGTTATTTTCCTTCAAATAATTGTCAGGGTCAACTAAAATCTCCCTTGCTTTACTCCCACAGAAAGGACCAATGATGCCGTGACTCTCCATCAAATCAAGTAGCCTTGCTGCCCGCGTATAACCCACCCTTAGACGTCTCTGCAATAAAGAAGCAGAAGCTTGGCGGGTAGTAAGAACGACCTTAATAGCCTCATCTAAAAGTTCGTCGCTCTCAAGCCTTGCCTCCGTCTTCTTCTGAGCCTCTAATATACCCTGTTCATAAACAGGCCCTCCTTGAGATCTTAAAAAAGATGTTAAATTGCTTATATCCTCATCATCGATAAAAGAACCTTGGGCACGTATAAGTTTAGTCATCCCTGGTTTTATAAAAAGTAAATCCCCTCTCCCCAAAAGTTTCTCTGCCCCCATCATATCAAGAACTGTACGGGAATCAACCTTAGAAGATACTTTAAAGGAGATACGCGCAGGGAAATTTGCCTTAATCACACCAGTAACAACGTCAACGCTGGGCCGTTGTGTAGCAAGAATAAGATGAATACCTACTGCACGCGATAATTGAGCAAGACGCTGTATTGCCGTCTCAATTTTATCGCGTGCCACTACCATCAAATCAGCAAGCTCATCTACAATGATAACAATATAAGGCATACGGAAAGAACTTCTGTTGTAGGCATCAATATTACGCGCTCCTTCTTCAGCTAACAATTTATAACGGTTCTCCATCTCTTCCACTGCCCAGTTTAATGCAGAAAATGCCTTCTTAGCATCGGAAATAATGGGGTGCAAAAGGTGTGGTATACCGCGGTAAGGAGCAAGTTCAACTTTTTTGGGATCTATGAGAATAAATTTTACCTCATTTGGTTTTGACTTAAAAACTATGGAAGATATAAGAGAGTTAACACATACGGTTTTTCCTGAACCTGTGGTTCCAGCAATCAAAAGATGAGGCATCTCTTTTAAATCAGCTACTACCGCATCCCCCTTAACATCTTTGCCTATAGCAAGTGCCAGCTTAGATTTAAGATTTTTAAAAGCCTTTTCCTCCAAAACCTCTCTTAAGAAAACAAAATGTTTCTTTACATTGGGGATCTCAATACCCACTGTGCCCCTTCCAGGAATCGGAGCTACTATCCTTACACCGGAGGACTTCATAGCCAAAGCAATGTCATCCGCCAAAGTAGTAATATGTTGTATCTTAACCCCTGAGTCAGGCTGAAGCTCATACATTGTTACTACCGGCCCTCGTTGCACACTTACTACTTTTGCCCTCACGCCAAAATCAGACAAAGCCGCCTCTAAATTATGGATACTTTCTTCTATGTCTTCGGTTATCTGGCGAGCGTCAATGGAGGGAGGAACTTTTAACAACTCTATAGAAGGTAAACGATAACTGGCAGGATCATACACCTTAGTTATCTTCTCCTCTTTATCACCATTCAACTCCCTCTCTATACTCACCTCTTTCTTCTGCTCCAAACTAGAACCAGCAGAAGCTGGCTTAGGAGTATACACACGTATTTCTGGCTTAACCTTTAAAGATGTCTTAGAAGACACGCCCACAGATTCTTTCTCTATGCGAGGAGGCTTCGTATTTATAACAATCCTTTCTTTCTTCTTCCTCTTTTTTCTTGCCTCAAGAAAACTATTTACTCTCTCTTTGAAGCTACTTAATATATTCAAAAACCCAAGGAAACTATCCGTCAATAAATAACCTACAAGCATCCAGAACAATACTACAATGCTACTAGCCAGTATAATGAAAGACCCCCAGAATCCCAGATACTTCTGTAGAAAACTGGCTAATAAGTAACCTGCAAGGCCAGAGTGAGAATATATTTCTTCCTTTCCTTGAGAAAATATACCTACAAAAGCACACAAAAACACAAGAAGAAACAAAAAGGATATTGCTCTTACAATTCTACCTTTAGCTATGCCGCAAATATCCATATAAAACATCCCAGAGACCCCCACGATAAGAAGGTAAAAGACAATAAAATAACTGCCATAGCCAAAAAGAAAAAAGAGAATAAAACCTATATAAGCACCACTAATACCAATAAGATTATGAGGGGGGTAGTTAAAGGGAGAACTTAAAATACTTAAGTCTTTAGGATCGTACGAAATAAGACTTAAAAAAACCAATAAGGCTGCGGCAATGGATAGAAAACCTAATACTGCACATGGTATTCTTCTCATTCTGCCTGTTTTTTGCTAAGTGTAATCTTGCCCTGAGCATCAACGTTTGTTACTTTAACTCTTACCACATCTCCTTCTTTTAGAAACTCCCTTACATCTTTAACAAACTTATCAGAAAGTTCGGAAATATGCAGAAGGCCTGTTTTACCTGGTGCAAGCTCACAGAATGCTCCAAAATTGGTTATTCGTACTACTTTTGCATCATATATTTCGCCTATAGAGATATCCTTAGTGAGTATTGTTATTTCTTCTACCGCTCTATTTAAATCATCCTCTGTCTCAGCAACAACAGAAACTCTCCCTGTCTCATCGTCAATATCAATAGTTACATTGTGTTCACGTGTAAGCTTCCTTATAATCCTTCCTCCCGGTCCAATTACATCGCCAATTTTATCCAAGTCTATCTTAAAAGATTTTATCTTGGGAGCATATTTAGAAACACCTTCTCTTGGCAATGATAAAGCTTCATTCATCTTATCAAGAATAAATAAACGTCCTTTCTTAGCCATATTTAATACTTCCCCTATAATTTTAATACTAAGGCCATCATTTTTAACATCGAGCTGAACGGCTGTTATTCCTTTTTTTGTCCCTGCTACTTTAAAATCCATATCTCCATAGTGATCCTCAACACCAGCTATATCTGTAAGGATTGTGTATCTATCCCCTTCGCTAACCAAACCTAAAGCAACACCTGCCACCTGTTCTCTAATGGGAACTCCTGCATCCATTAAAGCTAAAGAAGCAGCGCATACTGTAGCCATACTCGAAGAGCCATTTGACTCTAAGATTTCTGACACTACCCTTATAGTATAAGGAAATTCTTCTCTTGTAGGAATTATAGGGCTAAGAGCCTTCTCTGCTAACGCACCGTGCCCTATCTCCCTTCGAGAAGGACCTCTTAATGGCCTTACCTCACCAACACTAAAAGGAGGAAAAGAATAGTGAAGCATAAAATGCTTAAATTTCTCACCTTCCAAAGCCTCAATCATCTGTTCATCTGCACTTGTACCTAAGGTCACTATAGAGAGTGATTGTGTCTGTCCCCGCGTAAATAAAGCAGAACCGTGCGTACGTGGTAAAACCCTTACCTGACAGTCTATCCGCCGCACCTCATCTGCCTTTCTGGAATCAGGCCTTATACCATCCTCTAATATCCTTCTTCTCACATACTCTTTCTCTAAATAATAAAAGGCATCTTCTATAAGTGTGGAATCCACTTCCTCTGTTCTATCTTTAAATACTTCTTCTACCTCATCTATTATCTCCCTAACCGCTTTCTCTCTTTCCTCTTTAGATATCAAACCATAAATGCTTTCCAATTTAGATGATGCTTTTTCTTTTACTGTGCTAAGTATACTACTATCCACCTTATACAGGGATACTTTTCTTTTTCCCCTTCCATGATTTTTTGCAATAGAAATCTGGGTTTTGATAATTTCTCTTATAACTCTATGGGAAAATTCTATCGCTTCTAATATATTCTCTTCTTTGGCCTCAGAGGCTCTTGCCTCTAACATAACAATCTTATCCATGGTGGCAGCAACCACAACCTCAAATTCAGAATCATCTCTTTCCTCATAGGTAGGATTAATAATAAACCTGCCATCCTTTTTACACACTCTTACCGCACCTATAGGAGTAGAGTAAGGTATATCGGATACTAAAAGGGCACAACTTGCCCCATTTATTGCCAAAACATCAGGATCATTTTCTCCATCACTGGAAAGAACCATGGCTACAATCTGAACATCGTGGGTAAAACCTTGGGGGAAGAATGGCCTTAAAGGACGGTCAATAAGACGGGCACACAGGATTTCAGAATCTTTAGGTCTGCCTTCCCTTTTTATAAATCCGCCAGGAATTTTCCCTCTGGCATATGTCTTTTCCTGATATTCAACTGTAAGAGGCAAAAAGTTCACTCCTTCCTTTGGCTCAGATGACATACACGCTGTAACCAAGACTACAGTATCACCAAAAACAATCTTTATACTCCCGTTAGCTTGCTTAGCCAATTCGTAGGGAGAAAAAATAAGAGGAGTTCTTAAATATTCTGGAAGATTTAAAGAAAAAGAAGCCATATTACCTATGAAGATTAAGATTATGGACTATATCGTCGTATTTCTTAGGGTCGTTTTTCTTCAGATAGTTTAGAAGGCGACGACGCCTACCTACAAGGGTAAGTAAACCTCGACGGGTATGAAAATCCTTCTTGTGCTTTTTCAAATGCTCGGTGAGGTAATTAATTCTCTCTGTAAGTAGAGCAACCTGCACCGATGCCGAACCCGTATCTTTGGGATGCTCTTTAAATTTTTCAATAAGGTCTTTTTTCTTTTTCTTATCCATAGAGTATTAATATAATACTTCGTTTTTTATAATCTGTCAACCCCGCCGATATTTAAAAATATTATTTTAAGCTTGCTCCATTTGACCACAAACTCATCTTGCAAAAAGTAGAAGCTACATGATACACAGGTAGTTCTCTATTCCAAACAAAAAAACCGCATAAACACTACCAGAAATTCCTTTATTTTAGAAGATATTTGTTAGTTATAGGAACGCCTTGACACAATAATATAAGCACGGTATATTAACATTTGAGATGTTACTACTGGTGAGGAGCAATGATTTCGGATGCTAATTGTTATATAAAATAAATTAATAAATAGTGTCGACAAAAACATATTTCAACAATTCTATTGCAAATTTTATTATCAACCATCTTAAATGATTTCAAAGTATGTTTCCTCATCGTAGGAGTATATGGTTAATTCGTAGTTTGCTCAACGGAGAGCAAATATCAAAAATCATTTTCGTTCTACAATTATAACAATAGGTTTACTAATAATTGACTTGGCGTAAAGAATTCTAACAAATCACCGCGCTTAGCAGACTGGGTTCATTAATTTAGTCAGTAGTGCTGATTTTTGTAATATATGAAAGATAAGAATAAAGAATATAAAAAACAGGTAAGAAGATGGACGTCGTTAAGGCTTGTATATGGTGAAAATATAGCCATTTTTGTAATAGCTGTATTTGTATTTCTTTTTAGTCTAGTTGCTATTCTTGAATCAATAACAAAAGATACTGCCCATTTCCCCAATCTTGAAGGAGCAATAGGAATTTTAGGTGTGGTTATTTCAATTATTATTTTTAAAAGATGGAAGCGAAAAACCGATAACGATAAATATACCAATTCTGAATCAGACGAATAAATAATAATAAATAATGCTATCTAATCTTTTTGTGGTATTTAGAAAACTATTTTTAGCGAAGATATATTATTGAGTTAGGCCTCTTGGGGAAACAATCCATATGAATACCTTTCTCTTCTAGACTTTCTTTCTAACAAGAATTCCATAATAACATATTGTTAGCTGCTATCAACAAGAAAAATCAGGTAAAATGATAAGGAACAGGAAGTTTAATTCACTTTAAGGCAAGATTATTTATTCCTCTGTCTCTTCCTCAAATTCCTTAACAATTTTTTTAACTTCCATCTCAGTCTTCTGAATCTTCTGCTTGCATAACTTTATAAGCTCAATAGCACGCTTAACCTTCTGAGAAAGTTCATCAACATCAACGTTCTCTGCCTCCAACTCAGAAAGAATACCAGTAAGTTCCTCCATAGCCTCAGAGTATCTTAAACTCTTTTTACTCATTTCTCCTCCTTAGTCTCTTCAACTAAAGATACAGCCTCTCCTTTAAAAAAAACGGTTGTTATTTTATCACCTCTTGCCAATTCTTTGGAAGAACGGATTATTTTACCATCCTTGTAAGAAATAGAGTAACCTCTCTGTAATACCCTGCGAGGGTCAAGATATCTGAGTTTATCTTCAATATGTTTTATAGTCTCTTTACTTGTACTAAGAATATTCTTTGTTGAGCGCCTTATAAATTTTACCTCCTCCTCTTTCTTCTGCACGAGACGTTGAAGAAAGTGAAAAGTATTATTTACAATAAGAGAGCCAGTCCTTACAAGACGTTCACGATGGTCTTGAAAATAACGGCTAACTAAAGAATTTATTTTATAAGTTCCTGTCTCAAGAGACCTCCTAGCCTCTTCTAATAAAACCTCTGCTCTCTTACAAATACGCTCTCCCATACCTGTAACCTCTTCTAAAGCCACCCTAACTCTCTCCACAAGAAACTGGGCGGCTTTTGTAGGTGTCTTTAAGGCAGTATGAGCTACTAAATCAGTAACACTTATGTTAATCTGGTGCCCTAAGGCGGTAATTACAGGGAACTGAGAATGAGCAATAGAGTAAGCGATGGTTTTGTTATCAAACCAGCTTAAATCAGCAGTTGAACCACCACCGCGAGTTATTACAATTACATCAAGTTCATCAGTACCTAAAGCGTTAAAATACTTCAATGCTTTTACGATATCTGTCTCCACGTTTTTCCCCTGCATATGTGCGTCGTAAACCATTATTCTAAAACTATAGTTGCTTATCTTCAACTCGTTTATAAAATCATGGTAAGCCGCAGAACCAAAAGCAGTTACCAGCCCTATGTTAAGAGGTAAAAGAGGAATCCGTATTAGCTTATTCCTCTCTAAGAGCCCCATCTGACGTAAAGCAGCAATAATACGTTCTCTGTTCTGGGCAAACTTACCCAAGGTATATACAGGGTCGATATCAACAACTATCAGATTATACTGACCTGTCTTGGGATAAAGGTCAACCTCACACAGAAACTTTACTTCAATATCGTTCTTTAACTGGAACGCTCCTTTTGTATCTTCAATTTTCTTAAAAATGGTTGCCCTTCTGCTTTCGAAAATAGCCGCACTCACTCGAGCTATAATCTCATCAGCCTCAGGGTGTTTCTGGATGAGGTCAAAATAGATGTGTTTTTTGTTTTTACTTATCCGCAAGTCCTTAATCTCTCCGTATACCCATATGTATTCAGGGAACTCAGAATGGATAAGTTTACGAACGGTATTGTTAAGTTCTAAAACGGAATATACTTTTTCTGTTTTCAAATTGAATTCAGGAAGGTCAAACATACCTCTAAAAAAGTCACAAGGTCATCCCGATGTCGCACCTGCTCATCGGGACAGGCCACGTCACCAGGCCAGCCGTTTATACACACAGATTAGCACAGAACCAAGAACACAGATTATCGTAGATATATAAAGTCACACGACACACGTAAGGACGTAGGACGTATGGACTGTAACGTGTAACGAGTAACGCGTATTATTAGTTAGCAAGTTATCAATTATCCAGTATCGAGTATCTAGTATCATTTGCTTCTCGACCTATAACGCGATACGCAGTACGCACAACGAGATACGACCTATTCGCTAACCGCTATCCGCTATTTACTACACCCTCCACCCAACACCCTACACCCTAATCT
>CAYVYZ010000031.1:0-19492 GCA_964455875.1 uncultured Planctomycetia bacterium
TAGGTTTGGTAGCAGAGGTAAGTTTTATTAACTATAGTGTATTTGCCAACACGGCTATTCCCGTTAAGCAAAGCGTTAACCAGGCGGTTGATGGTAAGAAAACAGAGAACTCCCTTAGGCCTTTAGTTTCTACTACTAATTTAACCTTACTCGGCAACATCGGCAGTTCCAATCTTATTAAGACACAAGGCCGCCAGGAATATATTTTAACAGGGGGAACTTTAAGAGAAAATTATGCTTCTGGTTCGCTTTTTAGAATACCTGCTAATAAAACATTCTCTAACGCAATAGAATTCATTCATCAGAATGCCCAAGGTGTTGTTTCTGGCTTGACTGTTAAACGCACGCAGGCAAAAGAAGGGGTTGTATTTTTTAGGCCTACAGGTTTATTTGGCATAGATACTTCTAACATACAATCTTTACCCCAAAGTTCTTACTGGACAGTAGGCGGGGATAAGTTTCACAGGAAAGCCTATGTTGCTAATATAAAAGGAGTTTTTTCCGTTAAAAACGGTGTTTTTATGCTGCAGCCCCAAGACGCGTCAGTCAATGTTAAGGCTGGTTATTGGATTAATAACAAAAATAAACCTTCTGCTTTGGGCGAGGTTAAGTGGGCAAAAATAGGAAGCAATAAATATATCCTCAGCAAGGCTAAGTATTTTGGTATCGGGCACTGGGATAATAAAATTGTTAGTTATGAAGACAAATCTCTTAATAAGCCTTCCAGTATAGAGCGCTTTGAGGTTTTAGAGTTCTCTTCAGAAAAGATTAATCTTGATAAAAAATTAAAGGGGCATCCCAATGAAGTGACTTCTTTGGTTTCTCTTGGGGTTATAGGTGATTCTGGATTTAATAAATATATTAAAGGAGAAAGCACATTATATCTTCCGCAGGATAAGAAAATAACTTCTTTAACTGGCTCTGAAAAGTTTGCTCTTTCTCTTGCTCAAGGGGAGGAATTTAATCCCCAGGGCTATAAGTTAGTAAGCAGTGTCTCGAGTGCTCAAAGAAAAAAGTATTCTTCTTCTTATCTTAAAGATAAAGGAATAGAAAAAGAAGTTTCTGAAACAATTTCCATTAACCAAGTGGGCTTTGTTCAATTCTCTCCCAACACTTTTATAACCCTTCCCAAGAACTCTTCTATGTTTTTTGAGTATTATAAGAAATCCCCAAGTGGGAAGTTATTTTTTATTAAACCCGGTTTTATAAAGAATAAAAATGTTTCCCCTTTAACTTTTCAGGTAGGTAAAGTTGAGCCTGTTTATCATTCCCACGGACATTACAAATATATGAATGATGAAATAGCTGCTACAAAAGAAGGTATATACTTCTATAAAGGAAAAGGGCTAATGCTTGAAATTGAGAATGCAATTAAAATGAATCATAAATTTACAAAGGAAATATTGGGAGATATTTTAAAGAAGTTTAGAACAAGTATAAACAGTGGTTTTTTGAATAAAATGTATAGCAAGATAGAGGAGTTGAAAGTTTTGAATACGCCTTCTCAGGATAAAGATAAAATTCTTGTAAGATTAGGAGAGGCTTTTTATAGAATTACAGGCACAAAGGTCCCTGAAAAGATAGTGATTAGCCGCACCATTGACGGTAAAGGAGAAAGGGGTATCCTTACCCAGAAAATCCTTCAGGAAAAAACTTATCTTAAAATGCCTGATGCTGTAAAGACAAAAGAAGGCGATGAATATTCGGCTATATTAAAGCTTTCCCGTAACAAAAAGAGCTGGGATATAAATGCTCATCAGAATATGCCTTGGTTTTCTGCTCCTTTTCCTTTAATGAGAGACGGAAAGTACCTCTCGCCAGATAAAAAGAATGAGCCTAAACCTATAGAAAGAAAAGGTAATATTGAAGTTATGCCTTTTGCTGAAAATAACTCTTGGTTATCAGTGTTTAACCCTGATTTTAAAGTTCCAGTTTTTGATACAAGCAAAAAACTCTTTGCAGCGGCTACTTACAACATTGAAAAAGGAGCTTATTTAGGTCTTAGGGCAGGAGAGCAGCGGCAGTGGCTTGCTGATAAGAACACAATAGAATTCAGGAAGTCCGGCAAGAACTATAGTCGCCTTGAAACAGGTATATTCCGGAATCCCTTTGGTGAAATAAAATTTGTTAAGGAAAGTGACGAAAGAAAAGGTGAGTTTGGTGTATTTTATGGACGAGAAGTTAAGTTTCAGGCCAAAGTTGTTGAGGGGAAAACACAGTATTCTATTGTAAACCCTGAAGTAGCCAATGAAGCAAAAGGAACAGTAGTATCCAGTTTATATGTAGAGAGAAATAAATTGGATAGTTTTGCTTATAAATTTACTTCTGCTGGATTATTAGCTAGCTTTGAATCTCCTAATAGCATGGGAACCAATATGAAGGAGTATGTTTCTGCTTCCCCTAAAGGCAGAGGTCTTAAGGGAAGCAACAATGAGATTGTGCCTGAAAATAGAATAGAAGAGGTTTTTAATAAGGTAAGGAATATGACAGATATCTCAAGCGCAGCTACAGACTTTAAGGTTGATAGGCAAGAAATACTTAAAAATGGAATAGAATACAATATAGGAAAAGCACAAGTTTTTAAAACCACTCTTTTTACCCCTGCTTTTTCTTCTGTTGCTTACCCCGCCAACAATCTTTTTGGTGTGCCCACATTTGTTTCTGGAAGCGCAGGAGTAGATAAGTTCTTAGAAAGGGCTGTTGAAATTGCTCCCCATCGCCATGAAGTATTGAAAGGAGTAAAAGCCGAAGGTGGAATACTTGCTTCCCAGGGAGCACCTTTAAAATTAAACAGCAATAATTATCTAGCGGGAGATTATTCTTTCTATAACAGCGGAAAAAAACTCTATATCGGCGAAGGAAGCGGTTATATTGAAGTAAACAGGATAGAAAATCCTAAGACAAAAGAATTGGAAGCTGAACAGATAACTATCGGAAAATATTCTTTGTTAGGAGATAAAAAGTTTCAGGATAAAGAAGTTCAACTTGTTTATCAGTATACAAGAAGAGATATTCCAGGATTTACCCCTCAGATTGATATAGAAAGTGGCAAGTACTACTTAGTAAAAGATGCCAGCCTAAGCCAGCAAAAGATACTCTTACTTTATAATACCCAAAAAGAGATATTCCGCCAATTTAAAGACGGAGACATATTTATCCCCCAAGATATTACCTATGGAGGAAAGGAGATTGGCAAAGCTAAAGCATTAGATTACGCTTTTATGGTAGACTTTAGCGATGAAGTATATAAAGAAAAAGAGAAGGTATCAGAGAAAGTTATAGACCCAAGCACTAAATTTAGATTAAAAGTATTAACAGAAAATAATGGGATTGTCGAGAAAATTAGTTCTAACACACTCATTCGCCACCCCGAGGGTTTTCTTTCTAAAAGCGTAGCTGTAGCTAAGCTGACTGGTAGTAAAGGAGAAGGTTTATTCATCCCTTCGCTTTTGACTAATGTTAAAGATAAAGCAAATTTGCCCAGGGAAGAAAATGATTATGTAAAAGTACAGTTTAAACCATTATTTTTTGAAGAAATCAAAGTTACAAAAGGTATTGTGTATTCTGTGGATGACAGCGTGATGCTTATTACCGGTAAGCAAGGAGACAGGCTCAATATTAATATCGGAAAATTCACTGAACCAGCAGCAATTAATTTAATCTCAGCTGAGTTAGTAGTTCCCAAAGATAAGGCTCTAGCTGGTTTTATAATGAGCCGCAGTGGAGAATTAAGAAAGCAGTTTTTATTGCCAAGGGGAAGGAGTGAAAGCAGGGTTGAGTTCGATGAAAGTGGAAAAATGGAGACAAGCCATCTGAAACGTTGGGTAACAAATTCAAACCGCAGTATTGAAGAGATTATTCAGATTAATAAAGACAGCTCTTTCTTAAATGCCCAACATTTAAACGTCCGTGCTAATAATCCTCTTTTTGAGGTGCAGGCTAATAAAGAACTTATTGCCCAGAAAAAGATAGAACTCTCTGAGATTATAAAAAGAGATCCTAAGTTCTCAAAGTATGCCTCAGATTTAGATTCTTTTGTTAGGCGACAAGGTCCTATGGGTAGTGACAGATTCCGTTTTAAAAATCGCGATGAGGGACAGAAGGCATTTGTTTTGGCTATGCAGATAAAGAGTTTAGAGTCAAGAAATAGAGATTTAAACAGGATATACAATGAGACCAAGAATGTTAATAAATATGCTGTTACACGCGCAGAGGCTGAGCAGTTAAAACGTATCCACAACCTCGAGGTATTTGGCTATGAATACATAGAAGATGCTTCTTTAATTGAAAAAGGAATTGGTTATGGTAAGAAAGCGATGCTTGCTTTAAGTATTGTTTCCTTGCCTGTTATGCCAACAACGGTTTTAGGTTGGGGAGCTTTTAGTGCAGGAATTGAATATGCTTTTGGTGGTTCTGGTTCGGAAGCTCTTGATTCAGCCTTTGTATGGGGTGGCGTAGGAGCAGCAGGAAGGTTTATTTCTCCTTTAGCAAAACCAATAACAGCACCCTTAAAAGAGAAAGCAATATCTAAGTTAGCAGAAAGAACTTTTGTGAAGGAGTTTGAAAAAACATTTTCCAAAGCACTAGAGAAAAATATTGAGAAGACCACCGTAGAAAAAACTGGCAAAGCTCTTGGCGATGATTTGATAAAAGCCGTCAACTCGCTAAAGGAACCTGTTGGTGAGGCAGTAGAGAGAGTTTTTCCTTATACCTATAGGAGCAAGATAGGCGGAAGTGTTGTTAAGAAAGTTGCCGAGGAGAGCTTAAAGAAGGCCCCTGTTAATCTGCCAAAAGAAGCATTACAAGATATTACAGTTGGTCTTGAGAAAGCTTTGGTTGAGGCAGGTGAAAAGATAGAAACAAAAGCTGTAAAATTGCTTAATAAAGTAGCAAACAAAGAAGGAGTGGTAGAAAATATAGGTAAGAAAATAGAAGAAAAGGCGGTTAAGATAGCCGAGGAGAAACTAACAACCCCGCTTAAAAAAGAGCTTACTTCAGTTGTAAAGCAGCCAGCTTCCCGATTGGCTGAGGAAACAGGAGTAAAACAGTTGGGGAGAAAGACGGTGAATGCATTAAAGAGTTCTATTGATGAAGCTGTGGATAGAAGTGTGGAAGAAGTATCTAGTAGGGTGAAGGAGATGGTTAGCAAGAATATTGAGACATCATTAGATAAGGTGTTGGTTAAAACAGGAGAAAAAATAGGTGCGGAAGTTACTAAAGCATCCTCTAAGCCTTTAACTAATTCTGCAACCAACTCTGTGCTAGAGGCAGCGGGTGTCGCTACAAAAGAAACTATACCTCAGACAGCAACAGGCGGAATAAAAGCTGCCATGGGAGAGTTAAGAGTAAAAACAGCAGATAAGTTAGCTTCTCTTTCCAAGAAAGTCACTCAGACTTTTAAAGGGAAATATACAGAGTCCATTCAGTTTATGTCTAAAGCAGGTGAAAAGTCTTTAAGTGGTGCAAGCAGCTCTGTTGAAAGAACAATCACAAAAACAGCGGAAAAAGTCCGGGGTATATTGGGTAGCGAAGCAGGAAGCACTACCATATTTAGTGATTTAACGCGTTATTCCTTAGAGCATCCTCTTATTGTTTCTTCTGTTGCCGCAGGAGCAGGCAAAGGGGCTTATTACCTTTATCAAAACCCTTCAGATGAGTGGTCTTTAAAAGAATTTGCAGATAATGTTATAAGTGGAGCAAGCATTCCTGTGTCTTTGTATCTTTTAGCAAAGACACCATTTGCTCCTAAGGGGCAAAGAGTTAAGTACGCTTTGGGTTTGGGTTTAGAGATAGCAGCAGCAGGTATTGAGGCAAGAAATCCTTTGCATAATTATATTGGTGGTTGGTCAGCACTCACCGGCATTGCTTTTGAACCAGGAAGGAACTATTTAGCAGCAATTGATAATATATTGGGGAACGTAGGGGTGAAAATATATGTAGGCAATGAAAGGTTAAACAGGTATTTAGATAGTGTATCATTGAAAGAAATGAATAAATTTAGGCAGATGTTAAATGCTTCTAACATAACAAGAAGCGCTTTGGGCGGTGGTTTAGCTTTCTTGGTAAGTGGCGTAAGGAATTATATGAGTGCGGCTTCAGGTAGTTATTGGGTTAGAGGAGCAAGTTCCCCCAAAGATACTTTGTACGGTGTAGGTGAGTTTTTCTTGAGTATACCGGAGCAATTTAAGGCATTATCCAGCCCATCTGATGTGGGAGAAATAAACAGATGGATTACCATAGGAGATTATTTAGGCGGTGTAATGGGAAGTTTTAAAGGGCATAGAAGTTTTTCTAAATGGAGTGTAAATTCTCAGACTATAACAGGTGAAACCCCTGGTAGAATTGTTTTAGATACAATACACAGAGTTCCCCAGACATTTGCTGGTTTTGTGGGGTTTGAGACTGGGATGAACGCATTAAGTAATTTCAGTAGGAAATTCAGTCTGATTGAAGCAGGTTTATATGCTTTAAGCGGAGCAGGTAGAGGTTCTGAAGGATTAAAAGCTACAAATGTAAACAGCGTCGGCTTTGCATTAATTTCTCCTTTAGCTAAGAGAGCGGCCCAGGAAGTAGGAAACTACTTTAGAGAAATAAGAAATAAACCTATTAAGGCTCCCGACCCTCTCTATGACCCTGTTGTTTCCAGGAGAGAGGCAACCCAGTTCTTTACTGATGTAAAAGAGACATTTAAAGTAGTAACCAGAGATAGTAATGAAGTTTTAGCAAAGGTTCCTTTTGCAAAGAATTGGTATTTTAATAAAGCAGGAATTCCTTTCGGTGCTACAGCTTCTGTATTAGCAGGGACAAGCATTCTTCCTATAAGCGAAGACAAAAAAAGATTTATAAATAATTCAGCAATTATTGTTGGCACTGCCTTAATGTATTGGAAAATGAAGCCGAAGGGAGAAGAGGGGAAAGGAGGATTTCTTGCATTGTGGAAGAAGGATAATGCTTGGTATAACCAGAGGGCAGTGCATATGGCTATTTCAGCAATCTCTTTGACGGCGGGTCTTTTTGTTGATAGCAGAAAGAATCCGACCCTTTCTAATTATTTATTATGGGGAGGGTCTTTAGGATTAGCCTTTTCTTTGGCAGGATTTAAAGATTTAACAGCAAACTTTAAAGAGACAATCTTTGGAAAGCCGGAAGAGCTAGCTAAAATTAAGTTTTTTAAGGAACATCCTTTAACATCAAAGGCATTCAATATCACTTTTAATAAATGGACGTATTGGGGAGGAACTTTAGCTTATGTATTCTCTCCCGCTATATATCAGACAGTAACAGGAGGAAAATCATTTTCTGATAGTAGCTTTGAGAAATTCTACAGTAAGTATGTTGCATATGGATTGATGGGTTTTGGCGTTTTAGCTCCTGGATTTAAAGAAGGGATTACGGGCCTGCGTCAGAAATTATACCTGGCAAGAACAGGGAAGTTTAAAGAGCTAGGGTATGAGTTTGGCAAGACCGCTATGCCTATGATTCCTACCTTAGGTATAGGCATGGCAGGGTATTACCCTATTCAGAGGTGGGCATTCCAGAACAATGGTTCATTCGCTAATGCAGCGAAGTACTTATTTGGGTATCAAGATTTTCTTGATCAGATTAAACCCTACGGTCTTACAGAGAAAGATTTACTGCGGAGCGGCTTTGATACGGTAATGTTTAAAATGCAGAGAAAGAAGATAATTTTGGAATACGATGGTTTAATTAAGAAGGCAACTAGTGAAAAGAGGCGTTCTTATTTGATAGCGCAACGGGATAAAATGTTGAAGAATCTAGAAAAACATTTTACCGCCGAGTATGACCAGCATGGTGATATAGTAGAAGGAAAATTCTCCACATTCTACAATCTCCTGGTGAGTTCCGAGTATGGATTGGAAGGCATTAATACCGCTTTAATCTTCGGTCCTTCTCTTGAGCTGGTTAGACCGTTTCTTTCCAAAGGACTTATGAGAGTTCCTCTTTTGGGAGATGTCCAGGCGTTTATGGGGGAAGGTAGGGCAGGTTCAATGGGAGATAGAGTATTTCCAAGGTTGCAGTTTAATATTAGGACATCAAGTAGCCCTTTAAAGCGTCTTTTTATAAAGGGGACAAATGTTGCTTTGGATTTGTTAGATATGACTCAAAGTCTGACCATGGAAGAGCAAATAAGGGAAAATATTGCTGCTTTTGTTATGACTAAGGCAGTAAATCAGGCAGGTTATAGGCTTTCCTCTGACCCCTTAAGCACAAAGGGAAGGATTGAACGGAATGTTAATGAAGCACTACAAGAGTCTTTTGAGGGAGTTTTAGGCAGGCGAGCAGGCTCTTTACCTTATATAAATAGGGCGGTTTTTGAAAGATTGACTTCCCCCAGCTATGCTGTAAGACGTGATCCCGCAATCTCTGGAGAAGGATTGGGTGCTAAACCTCATGCTTTTGTTAATGCTGTGATTGAGAGGGGTTTTGAACAAGGAACAGTTCAACAAGTACATCCTGTAACGTTGAGTAGTAATTATAGGATTAGTGATTTAATTATACCTTCTTTCTCAGAGGGTACGGAAGAGGCGAAAGTTTATACTGTTGATAATTTGCAAGAAGAAACAGGACAACTTTCCCATGTGGGTATTAAAAGAGGTAATATATATATTGATTCTTCTTTAGCATCTGATAAGGGTAAATTCTTGAGTATTGTCAACGGGGCGAAGGAACAATTGAAAGCTCATAGGGAGAAAGCTAAAGAATTAAATATAGAGTTTAGCCAATATACCGATAAATTTCTTAAGAGAGAAGGCGGAAGACAAGAGGTATTAGATTTTATCGCCCAGAGCGGTAATACCAGCCCTCCTGAAACAGGATTGTTTACTTTTCCTGTTGCACACATCGAAGGAGTAAATAATATTACTGCCCACCAACTTAATAATTTTTCTTCCCTTTCTTCTTCCCAACAGATAAATGTTTTAAAGTCTTTATCAAAGGCAGCCTACTTTGAGGATAACTCTGTCAGAATAACTTTCAATAACGGGAAGCAGATATCTTTGGCAAAAGAGATAGCCCCATCTATAGACAGGGTGCGTTATAAAATTGAGCTGAGAGATTACTCTGCTCGTCAGTTAATAGGGAGCTTGTCATCTATTCCCAGGGATTTTGGTTTATATGAGATGGAATTTAGTAATTTAAGCGAAGAGGATTCATATAGGTTTAACCAGGCTTTTGTAAAGAAAGAAGCAATAATTGATTTACTCTCCGAGAGAGTACAGGATAGCGACATTGAAAAATGGATTATAGGGAAAAAGAGTATTATGCTTAGAGATTTTGACGGGACTGAAGTAGAACTGAATGATAAAGTTTTAGATTTTGGTATGGGAATTGACTCGGTTATTGCCGCAAGCCTTCAAAACAGAAGATTCTCTCAGCGTACCCTAAAGGAATTCAGCGAGAGATTGCATAACACAGTAGATGAATATTTCGACACGAAAAATACGCATAACAAGACTAAAGAGTTAAGACGTTTAAAGAAAGAACGTGCGCTGGCACGTTTAGATGTTATTTCTTCGCTTGTTTCTTATTATTCAGGAATTGATGTTTACGGCGCATCAAACACCATGGATACTCAGATCAGAGAATTAGCTGTTTTAGACAGAAGGATTGGTTTTGAGAGAAAAGCCCTTCTTGCCTCTAGTATTATAAATGACCTATCTAGAAAAGAGCTCATAAAGCTGTTTACTCTCAGCCAAAAAGTTGCAAAAGCAAAGGTGTTAGAGAAGGCTGTTAAATCTTTCACAGAAGGCAGGCTTTATGACCAGGTTTTAATAAAGACCCAAAAGTTTATAGATAGTTTTATAGAAAAGAACAAACTATGGTTGGAGAGAAAGTTAAGGAGTAGAGGTTTGAGCTTAGAAGCCTTCAGGAACGAATTGATGAATTCCATAGGCGAGATTGCTAAAAACCACAGTAAATTGAGTGATTTTGAATGGTTATATACAGGGGTGTCAGATGAGAGGGGGTTTGGAAGAAAGTTTGACCAGTTATGGAAAGTTATGCTTAAGGGGATAGAGGATACAAGAATAGTAAGTATGCAAGGTGCACCAGTAGAGGTTAGTGATATATCTTACTGGATGAAGAGGAGAATATCTGCTAAACCAACATACAATCAATTTAAAACATTAATGAATAAGGTGCTAAATAGCTGGCAGAAAAATACATCTTTTGTTGATTATACTTCGTTAAAAGGTTTAATCCCCAATGGAAATTTTGAAGGCAAGGAGGGTATAGAACTAGCAAAAGAAGTAGATTTGGCTTCTTATAGGCTACAGCAGGAAGAATTACGAAAGCAAGTTAAGAACAATATCAATGTTGTCAATGGCGTTATTAGAGAGAAAACAGGGAAATTGGCTAAGCCGTTTGTTGTTGAAGACATAGAGATATTACAGGTTACACCTTGGGTTAGATTTTTTGATGTAAGGGAAGGTAATAGATATGGTGTAAGTGCTCATAATAAAGAGCTTGATGACGGCAAATATGCATTGTGGTTTCCTTCACAGATAGATGAATATAAGAATTTTAAGTTCTCCCTGCGTAAAGGATGGAAATTGACTGGTGGCAAAGACAGCATGATTGGTAGATATAATGTTATCCATGAAATGCTGCACTTTGCGAGTCATAAGAATCAGTTAAAACTTACCCCAGATGGAGATATCCTTAGTTATTCTGACATGGTGAGGTTAGAGAATTTACAGAGGGAGTTTGAATACAGGTTATATAAAGAATTAAATAAATACGGCGTAAGCAAAAGGCTTGCTTATCAAATAGCAAAGAAATTACCCCAAGCAATCAGCCAAAAAGATTTACCTTATTTGAGGGATAATATTTCCGACACATTATTGAGGAGAGATGGTTACCAATTTGTGCGTTTAAGGGAGTATTTAAAAAGAGACAGTAACCTAGAGAGTAAACTAAACAACGTTATTAAAGATACCGTAAGCAGAGTTAATCCTCGTTCTTTTGTTAATATCGCAGAAACCGAAGGGTTAGTAAGATGGCTTTCTCTGGAGGCAGTATCAGATTTTAAAATGTTCAAAACAGCTGCTATAAGAGGGAAATATATAGGTATAGGAGATAGTCTTGTAAGAGGAGAGTTTGAGAAGATTATAAGAGAAGTTTCGCTGAATGCTGATGATAGAGATAGACTTAGTTTTCTTGGAAAAGATATTTATTTAGGAGATTTAAAAAGCTTTAGTGGCGATTCAATGAAGAAATATAGAGGCGCTATAGAAATTATGGAACTAGCAAGAGTTTTAGGCCCGCAGATAAAAGAGAAGTTTAATAATAGTGCTTCATCCAGTCTTTATAGCAATAATAATGTCTCCAAAGAAAAAGTTATAGAAGTTGTTTCATCTTCTGTCTTAAGTGCACTTGACAGTAAGCAAGTGGGGGATAGGGTGAGTAGTTTATTGTTTTCTAAAGCCCCTACAACAAAGATAGACCTTTTAGGTGAAGAGGCTGAAATTTTATATGACCCAGGAAAACATCCTCTTGATGTTGGTTTATTGCGGGTAAGGAAAAATGGCCAGATAAAGGTTTTTAATGGGCAGGGAGGAAGGTATGCAAGTGTGTTTAATATAGATACATCTACAGGAAAAGAGGTATCTTTGCGGATTATAAAACACAAAGCCCCTTCTTTTAATAAAGAGTTTAATAACCAGAAAGAGTTAGCTAAATTGGGTATTGCAGCAAAGCCATTATATAGTGGAGTAGTTAAGGGTACTTCCCATGCTTATATTGTAAGTGAGGCTATTCTTGCAAAGCCAGTAGTAACTATGTTAAGTGAAAAAGGGCCAAGTGGTTTTACAAATGAGGATGCGAATGCAGTAGCAAGATTAATAAAGACAGCGGTAGTTAACGGATGGAGAATAGAAACAGGAATTAATAAGATTATGGTTACCACTTCCGAAAGTGGATTATCCAAGAAGGCATATGTTGTTAATACTGCTAATGCGGTAAAGACTAAACAGACACACAAAGAGCTATTAGATTACTATATTAGTGGTATAAGACGCTGGGTAAATCCCTTTAATCCAGGTGATGAGAATAAAGCATTTGTAGAGAGAGAATATGGTAGAGAGGGTAAGCTATTTGATTATACAAAGTTAAATAGCGTTGATGGTTATTCATCGCTATTGGATAAGTTATTATCTTTACGTAAGCAATGCGATGTGAGAGGGTATCTGCCAAGGAATAGAGTTTTGTCCGATATAGATGCCTTACCTGTTAATCCTAGAATGCAGAAAATGGCAGATATGTATGGAAAAATATTTAATAAGGAAAAGAGATTGTCCGCAAAGAGGTGCTTTGCTGAATCTCAAGCTGCCTTCTACAAAGGAGATTTCGAACAGGCGAAGAAATTATTTGATAATGTTAAGACAGTGGCCACAGAGAGGTTTTCTAAACTTAAGGAAAGATTTTCCCAAATGATAAATGCCAAAGGCACAGTTATTAGAGGCCAGAAGATTGACCCCGAGATAGTCAAAGATACACTACGCTATGGATTTGAGACACCGCAGTCGTTGATAGATAGGAAACCAGAAATATCCCACAATATTATTACAGGGACAAATTATGGTATTCATGCTAAGGGTATAGATGTGGGAGTAATTGATTCAAAGAAGTATGAGGGCTCTGTTGTGGCTACTGATTTATACGGAGCACCAGCAAAAGATTTACCTAATGCCAACAAATCATATATTGCAGACAGATTAACCTACGTTACAGATTTAAAGATTACAGAGGATAAGGTGCGTAACGCTGATATTGTTTATGAAGACATTGCCGGCCAAAAAGTTCCTTTTCATATGATCGATGGGTATAAAGCATTTATTGTGAGGGATAGCTCAGGAGAAATTAAATCAGCTATTATAGCAGATAATATAAGCCCCGACCATATCAAAGCGATTATTACCCCCCGGGCTTATTTGTACGATGTGATGAAAATTGTTCATAGCCATATGAGTACTTTAAACAACCCCGAAGATTTTAAGGCCGTTATTATATCTTCTGATGGTGATATTCTGTGGGCGCCTCGGAGAGCATTGTCATCAGGCAATATTAAAACTTCTCAATCCAATGCTTCTTCCAGCCTGTTAACTAAAGATTTGTCATTACCGTTTGAGAATGTTACTATATACAACAGAAGCACTACTTCTAATATCGTTAGAGAATTAGAGAATATTCCTTATGGGCATACTGAGTGGTTACAGCCGCCTATCTTAGCTCCTCCTGCATTACCAAGTTTTGGTCCACTATCATCTTCCCAGATTCAGTCAGATAGGTTATTGTCCTTACCTATATATAATAAGACAGTTTCTTCAAGTACGTTGGGTAGAAAAATAAAACTTGCCATGTTGGGAACAGTTGGCCCTTTATATATATTATTGCTGTCCAGCACTGCCGGCTTCAACCCTTCTTCGTTTAAGGATGATGTATATAAGTATATAAATAATGTAGTTCTTTTAAAGAATATGGATTCCTTGCCACTAGATTCAAAACCGGAACTGCCAGAGAAGATTTCTCTGGAAGGAAATTCAATAGTTTATCCTGAAGCCACCGATAAGAAAACTAACAGTGAATATATTGATAATAGAACATTTGCAGTCAGCGTAATGAGCACAAATAGTAAACACGAAGCATTAAAAGTAAGCAGGAGAATTATTAATGAAGCCAAGAGGTTGGGACTTAATATAGACAGCGCTATTTCTCCAAGTCCTGTTGATGGATTAACAAGAGTTGTCATTTTAAATATCGCTCTTGGCGATGCGGAAAGATTAAAGAAATCAGGGGTTATAGACGATTATTACAGAGTATTTACAGACAATAAGGCATACGATAATTTTGCTATAGCAAAAGCAGTAGATAAGGTAATTAATTTTACTGATAAAGGCAAAGACAAACAGCGCGAAGATTTTATACGAAAACTGCTTGTGACAACTGCTTTTCAGGAATCGTTAGGCATGCCCAACTTCAGGAGGCAGAGAAACGGCGGCCCCGCAAGGGGTTACTGGCAGATGGAACCAGCCACCGCATACGATATAATCCACAATTATGCACGTTTCCATAAGTCTGTTACGAAGTTATTTAGGCCTATATCCGGATTAAAATGGAATACTGTCCGCAGGATGAGTAAAAAGAGGCTTGCCCGCGAGCTTGAAAGAAATACTGATTTTGCCGCTTTAATGGCACGCCTTCAGTATATGAGGCACCATAGTAAAATTGCCGCATTGACACATAATTTTACTAAGACGACATCTCATGAGGTAAGTGGCATTTATAAGAGGTTTTACAATACAGGCCGCGGCAAGGCAAAGAGACATCAGGTATTGTATAAGATACTTCCTGTAGAAACATATATTAAAAAGTACGACCTTGCTTTTAAGAATGTTTCATCATCTTCTATTATTAAGGAAAGGTTTAATAACGTATTTGATAAGCTGTTTAAAAAGAGTTCTTTATCTCCATCTTTAGTCCAGGAGACACTCCAGCCTTATACAAATATTGTAGCAGAAGATACTATCAAGCCTCTTCCCACATCCTTAAATAATTTAAAAGATGCAAGTAGTTCAATAGCCAGCATAGATATCCATCTGCCTTTACTTGCGGATTATATTAAGGCTGTTGAGGGAATAGATGAAAAGGATATATTTGAAGAAAAAGCTTTAATGTTTGTTGCTCCAGAATCAGATACTTTAATTAAGGAGTACGCTAAGAAGTATAATGGTGCCAGGATGGTTTTGGTTAATCCTATCTTCCAGACGCATAAAGAAGGAAACATTTTCTATATCGGAGATAAAATTCAAAATATCAGCCATTACAGAGATGCGATAAGAGAATTCATGGGCAAGGATAAGTTTGACTTTGTCATATCCACAGGTTTGTTTAATCCGGAATATAAAGAGTTTGTAGCTACCAGGTCGGGTGAGTCAATTTCACATTATAGTGAGATTATAAGGCCAATAAAAGAAATTATGGCAGATGATGGGAAAATGCTTATTACTGCTGGGACACAATCCCATCCTGAGCTTGAAAGAGCTCTAAAAGAGGAAGGATTAGCAGTTAGTAATTTGATTAAGGCCTATGCAGATAAGGTAGGAAAGAGGAGAAGTTTAACTACTTTGCCTGCTATTTATGCTATTTCTAAGAAACCAGGGGCTTCTACTGTGGCAAGTTCTAGTCCAATAGAGGAATCATCTGGAGAAAACTCTAAGGATAACACCAACAATCCGTTTAACAACGTTCCTTTTAGGGCTCCTCTATTACCCCCATCTTCGCCCATTAAGCCTTTAATTCCTTCTGGCTCTGGTTTAGGGTTGGGAGGATTGATGTTTAGCGCTGTATCAAGTGGTTTAGTGCCAAGTGTTAGTGCAGCAGAACCACTTTTACAGGCAAAAGTTGCTGCAGTTAGTTCAAGCATTATGAAAGAAATGCTTGCTTCAAGCGGTGTGCATGCCAGCGGCGTGAGGGTGGTCAGCTCTTGCTTGCCTTCTGCAAGGGCTGATCAAAAGGAAAAAGATGAAGGCGAAAATGAGCTTTTTGGTAAAAAATATGCCCAGAATGGGCAAAAAGACAAGAGTTCTTTAAGAAAAAGTGCTAAAAACACTGGCTCTTGGGGTGCTAGAGGTGCAGCATCTAAAGAAAGAAGCAGCAATAAGAAAAACACCTCAGGAACCAGAAACGAAAAAGGTGTATCATCAAAAGGTAAAGAGTATAATGCTTCGAAAGTTAATAATTTAAGAGACAATAACTCTGGTAATAACAGCTCATCTGAGAAATTTTATGCTAATGAAGAATCAGAAAATGCTGGTTCTTCAGGTGCTAGAGGTGTAGCATCTAACACAGGAAGAAAATACAGCTCTGGAAGCAGCAACAGTTTAAAGAATAAGATTAGAAAATTTAAGATATTACCTAGATTAACTGTTCGCTTCATTGATTTATTTAAGAATTTAGTTCCTAAAGTACCAGAAGCTAATTTTGGTGCTAACGATACGGCTCCACCCAGTATCATACTGGCAGTAGGTGGAGTTTTTGCTGTTTTACTACACAGATTATCGCAGGTTATCCCTCCCACAGACTATTTCAAGAGCAATCCTTTCCTTTTCTCACCTTTATATAATAAAGAAATAGTAACGCTGGCTTCAATAATTACCGTGGCGGTTATTGGGCCAGCGTTTTATGGTTTCAAGGGCTCTAACTTTGCCTTAACCACCTCCCTAACCTCCCTCAAGGCAAAAGAGCCCTTGAATAATGATAATAAAGTTGCGGAGAGTCTCTTCGCCTCCCTTCCCACCTCCCTCAGAGAGGCTCTCCTTGCAACTTTTAATAAGATAGTGAATAAAGTTGCAGTTGCTTTAGGGAGTCTCTTCGCCTCCCTTCCCACCTCCCTCAGAGAGGCTCCCTCTGCAACTTTATTTAATAAGGTTAAAGGTGTATTTAATAAGGTGGTCCGCAGTACGCATTACGCGGTACGAAACATAGGAGGTGTATCATGTATACAAAGACACAATTGGAGGAGTTGGAATTCCACCATTTTGTGGTGGCAAATGCTCAGAAAGTCATATTTGCTTCTTGCCGCTGCAATGGCAAGGTGGAAAATTTCCTTATTGACACCGAAGGTAGATGGGTTAAACAACAGGTTGCTGACCGTTTTGAGTATTTACCCAGTGAACTTGCTGAGAATATTCGCATCAAGGCAAACCTTGCCTATGGTAGAATCCCTGTCTACCGCGTCCCCGCTTTCAACTTCAGTTAAAGAGGAGGGTCTTAGTGGCAGACCCGTGGCTTCTTCTTCCGTGGCTCATAGAATTGCTAAATCTTTAGCCTTACCTACTACTATATTTATCCTTTCAATTACTGCATTATCAGGATGTGTTACTCATATGTCTAAAAAAGTAGAGCTCCGAGATTTCTTTGAACAACAAATTGAAAGAGAAAAATATTATTGGAATAGTCCAAAAGCTCTAAAGCAACGGCAGGAAAGGATAGAAAAATTAATAAAACAGTTAAAACAAAAGGAACGAGAAAATTCCAAACCCAACCAAGCCAACTCACCACTTTTAACTTCAGCTAAGGAGGAGAGCCTTGGTGGCGAACGCGTAGCTTCTTCTTCCGTGATTTCTGCACTAAAGAGGAAAGCTCTTGAACACACGCTTAATTTTATGGAGAAACATCAAGTTTTTGTTTCCGCAATATCAATGGCTATGTCCGCAACTGGCTATATATCCTTATTAAGCATATCAGAATATATGTTTGGGGTGGATGCCTCCTTGAGGAACACACATTTTATAACCCAAACGGTGATACTCGGATTTTCTTATCTATTAGGTGTAGCAACAATCAGTATGGGCGGGTTAGGTCTTCCTGTAGTTTTAGAAAACAAGATTGAAACAGCCTTAAAGAAGTTAGATAGAAAGATAGAGGAGGGTCTTAGTGGCAGACCCGTGGCTTCTTCTTCCGTGGCTTCCACCCTAAAGAGGAAAGCTCTTGATTTTATAAAGAAACATCGAGTTTCTGTTTCCACTAACAATAAAGGACAAAGAGGTGCGGTCTTCAGTTCGTTGGTTAGAGGGGAAAGATTCGTTTCGGGCAGAATAAAAGCATTATTCCAAAAAGTGATAAGCAGAGCTGGCCTGTCACTGGCGTTAGCCGTTACTTACCTGGTTATATCTGCCGCCTCTACTTTCGGCGGTGTTTTAGGCATAGTAGATCTCTATATGGAAACACTAATCGGTCCCAACGCAGAAGCGGTAGAGAAATACTTAAAACGCTATAAAGATAAACAACAATGGTTTGATGTGGTTTTAAACAGCAATTCTCCCGAAGAAGTCCAGAAAGCACTCGGTGCTATAGGGAGATCGGGATCTCTTAGTGTCTACAAATATGAGGGGTATGCAACCAAAGGTATGTTCGAAAGATTACGGCAGATAGCTATTGATGAAAATTATTCGCATAAGGCAAGATTCGTGGCAATTGATTTTCTGGTGGAGTTATATTTGCCGGAGCGGATAACTCCTTCGGAAGTAATTATTTTAATGAAAGGACTCCTGAAAAGCGGCTTAGAATCCAGTCCGGATTATCAGATGACGATTGATAGAATGGGCATGAGTCTGCGTTACATGATTCCTCAAATAAAAACCGCAGAAGGTGTGAGAGAATTCGTTTCTTTATTCAAGGTAGATAATGAAGATTTACACTCTTATCTTTATGAAATGATAGTTGAACTTCTTAATCACCTGCATGATTCAGGTTACGCCAGATTAGTGAAAAAGATCGTCGCGGATAAATCAATTTTTAACAACGGAGTATTATATTATGTATTATCCGAAGGAAGCGGTTTTTATACCTGGACATTCGATCTTTTATTCAATGAACTGAAAAACCGTATTGATTCCGGTTTCTCTCTGGATGATTTTCTTGCCCAGGTTGATGAGGAAAACGAACATATTGCTAATTTTATCCTTAACTTAAGCGAATATCATCAGCTGGGATGGCTGTGTGAACAGGCACCATCGGTTCTTGATATTATCGGTTCTCTACTTCTTGATTATGATAATCTTCTTCTGCTGAGTGAAGGCATTTATTCGGTATTTACCAGTGACAATGAAACTCTTAAGGATAGAATGAGAAGCGTCCTGAGCAGAGCTTATGCAAAAGCCGAGGGTAAATCGGCCAAAGGAATAAAATTGATTATTCAGCTTACTTCCGATATCGAATCCACCAAAGACTATATACTGAAGATACCCTACGATGCTTTCATTAAAGACGGAATTATTACTTTTGTCGTTGCATTTGAGTCTTCGGCAATAGGGTATATGGAAAAAATGTATAATCTGTTTACCGGGGGAGATAAAAGATTTTCCAGTGTAAACGGTTATTCCCGGAATAAAGAATTAGAGAATAAACTCGATAGTTTGAGAGGGGGATTCGTAATCGAGAAAGAATTTAGCACCGGCGTAAAAGTAAGAATAATTGCATCTCACACAGATGTTATTTCCCGCTTGCTCCGTAATAATGAAGTAGAAGCCGCCATTATTTCGACCCGTTCTCATTCTTATGAATTTATGTCTGCCCTTGCAAAAGTGCTTGGAGATTATTCCGAAGAAAAAGTGCTTATTATTCCCGGTGCCTGCGGAACATATAAGCATATAGTCAGTTTGTTCAAGAAATATCCTCAATCTCTATTCATCACTCTTCCCGGGCAGGACCAGGGCGATAAAGTAAATCTTCTGGTCTATTTTGTGGCCCAGGGATTAGCGAATAAGAAGCAGAGCTGGAGTGATTTAAGAAGTTATATGGAAGAACATATTCCCGCGGTTGCCAATGAGCGTATTTACCCCGACAGCGTTTCCAATATTATCAGAATGAGAGTGGAAGCCCAGAGCACTTCCAGTAGCATAGCCGAAGTATTCACTTGGCCGCTTGATTTACAGAGCATAGCCGCAGAAAACTCTTCCAGTTCTGTTTATAC
>CAYVYZ010000032.1:0-19452 GCA_964455875.1 uncultured Planctomycetia bacterium
TAAAGAACAGACCAAAATACTTAGCATTCTTTATAAAGGCATTATTTACAATCATGTGGTGGTCGTCAAAGATAAAGGGGGCGTTGAGGGAAGGAAGGTATACGGCTATAGCAATAAATGCAAGTATAAACACGGCTGTATAGTCTTTAGTCTTGTTAGCTGCTTTCTCCATGTCTTGTAACAAGTTTATTAAGTAACATTTTTACAAATAGGTATGGTTAGTAGAAGGGGTAGGAACGCCTTCTCTCCTTTACATAAATACTTTTGTCAAACTTCTTTGCGTAGTTTTTAAGTTCCTGCGTTACTTCTAACACCTGAGCTGTCTCTGTAAGAGGATAATTTTCGTTGGTAAGAACACCGATTGATATTCGCAACAGCGGGTAATGGGTAAGGCCCCCTTGTCTGTTTTTTATTACAATTCCTTTCCTTTTCTTATCTTCCTCGTCGTAAAAGGAAATAATTGTTTCGTCAAAGTCTTTGATAATTTTCTTGCATATTTCTTCTATGCTTTCAGGAAGAGTTATGAAGACAAAATCATCGCCTCCAAAGTGAGCCAGAAAATCTGAAGAGGTGCCAAGTTCAATAAGAGCTTCTCTTATTATGCTTGCGGTATGCTTTATTACCTCGTCTCCTCGGGAGAATCCATAACGGTCATTAAAACGCCTGAATTTATACAATTCCGCGTATCCCACTGCTATGGGTTTATTAGCCTTAATGAGCTTATCAAGTTCTTTTAAGGCAGTGGATATTCCGGGAAGCTTTGTTATAGGGTTAACATCTCTATAGCGGTACACTCTCCATAGAGAGGTCTTCACTCTTAAAAGAAGTTCTTCGGAAAGATTATCTTTTTCTATATAATCGTCAGCCCCACTATAGATAGCTTTTGCTTTATTAAGAGGGTCGTTATTGGGTAGAATAATGATTACAGGTGTTTGTCTTAAAAGGAAAGTTTCCCTTATTATTTTGCAGATATTCAGCCCATCGATATGTTCAGATAAGAATTCAATAATAATAAGGTCGAAGGTTTCCCGGTTAATGCCTTTTAATAGCTCTTCTCCTGAAGCGTAAGTAACAACGTCATATCCTTCTCCTATGAGGACGAGGGCAATATAATCTTGTAATTTTATGTCTTCTACGATAAGGAGAACCTTTGTTTTTTTCTGGTTATGGCCCTTCATTGTCTACCTTCAGTAATTATAACTCTTTTTTCAAAAGTATGCTATATTTTTGTTTAACGAATAGATTAGATTTCGTGCAAAAGACTCAAAAAAGACTTTGTCAAGTTATTTGATTCTTCTACTGAAAAATGTTTGCACTCATTTTAGAGAAATTTATTGCAACTTAATAGAAGTTAGGATAAAATAATTTAAAATAATTTATAATTAATTGTCTTTCTTATGTTTCTTGGAATTGACTGGGGAGGTACATATATAAAGATAGGGGCAGTTGGCAAAAGAGGAAAGTGTCTATCGAAACGAGTGTTTTCTTCTCAACACCTCAAGGAAAAAGAGGTGTTTATCAAGAAAATAAAAGAACTGGTAACCTCACTCAAGCTTAAACGTATAAAAGCCATAGGTATTGGAGCTCCAGGGATAATAAATGTCGATAAAGGGTTTATTTACTATCTTCCCAATATTTCTGGGTGGGAGAATTACCCCTTAAAGAGAGTATTAGAGAAAAAGTTAGGCCTTCCTGTGTTTATAGACAACGATGCTAATGTTTTTGCGCGGGCAGAGAGTTGTTTTGGGGCAGCAAGAGGTATAAAGCGGGCAATATTTCTTACCTTGGGTACAGGCTTGGGAGGAGCGTTGATTATAGACGGAAAGATTTTTAGAGGTAGAACAAGTGCGGCAGAATTGGGACATTTTCCTATTTCATTGAAAGGAAGAAAGTGTGGTTGTGGTGGAAAGGGGTGCATTGAGACCTTTGTGGGGAATAAATATATGACCGATCGCTATAGGCAGCTTAAGAAGAAAAATGTTTCTGTGGAAGCAGAGGAAATATTTAAAAAGGCGTTAGCAGGAGATAAAGTTGCTTTGCTAGTATGGAAAGAGTTTTCTTATGCTTTAGGAATGTTCTTAAGTGGGATGATTAATATATTTAACCCCGAACTTATTGTGTTTGGAGGAGGTGTTTCTGGGGCCTTTCGTATTTTTAAATCTCTTGTCCAAGAGGTTATTCGTCACCAGGCAATGTGGCCTCAAGCGAAGAATGTTAAACTGGTAAGGTCAAGATTAAAGAATGCAGGTATTATAGGAGCAGCTCTCTTAGCGCAAGATAATTTTTTGCATTAAGGAGGGTAGAATGAAGTTGTTTATTGATACTGCTAACCTTGAAGAAATTGAACAGGCAAATTCATACGGTGTTTTAGATGGTGTAACTACCAATCCCACGCTTTTAGCTCGCGAGAAGGAAAACCCACATAAACAGTTGGAGAAGATATGTAAGATTGTAAAGGGGCCTGTTAGCGCAGAGGTTGTTGCTTTGGATGGCGATGGTATGGTAAGAGAAGGGAAGGAATTAGCAAAAATAGCCTCTAATATTGTTATAAAGGTTCCTTCAACTATAGAGGGACTAAAAGCCACAAAAGAACTTAGTTCTTTAGGAATAAAAACCAATCTTACTTTGTGTTTTTCTCCTTCTCAGGCTCTTTTGGTTGCTAAAGCCGGTGCTACTTATGTTTCTCCTTTTGTAGGAAGGCTGGATGATATTTCCACAGAGGGAATGAATTTAGTGAGTGATATAAAACTCATTTATTCTAACTACGGTATCAGTACCCAGATTATTGTTGCTTCTGTGCGTCATCCTATCCATTTTTTGGAAGCAGCGCGCTTGGGGGCAGATATTGCTACTGTGCCATTTAGTGTCATTGAAAAGCTAATGAAGCACCCTCTTACGGACATTGGGATAAAGCGTTTCTTGGATGACTGGGAGAAGTTGAAACAGAAAATAAACAAATGAAAAAAATTCTTTTTATTATTTTTGCGGTTTTATCATTAAATACACTCGCACAGCAGAAGATAATCCCTGTAATAGTTGATGGTGATGAGGTTACTTACCTTAAAGAACAAGAAAAAGTCTCTGCCAGAGGCAATGTCGTTATGAAATACAAAGATGTAGTGTTAAAATGCGATGAGGCAATTTACAGTGTTAAATCCAATACTGCCATTGTAAAAGGGAACGTTGAGATTAAGACAGAGAAAGGCGTAATTAAAGCAGACAGCGCAGACTACGATTTTGAGAACAAAAAAGCCAATATTCACCATATTCGCATTCAGTCACCGCCACTCTATGGAGGCGCCGACAGTGCCAAAAAAGTGTCTGAAGAAGAATATGTCTTAAATAAAGGATACATAACCACTTGCAACCTTAAGAAGCCTCACTATATGCTTACCAGTAAGAGGATAATCGTTTATCCGGGCAAGAAGGTGGTAGCAAAAAACGTGCTTCTAAAGATTGGAAACACCCCTGTATTCTATATTCCTTACTATGTGCATTCTCTTAAAGACAAGTCGTTTCCTGTAGAGGTTACCCCTGGTAAAGACAAGGATTGGGGGTTTTATTTCTTGACCCGCTGGCGTTATTATTTTAATGACGATAATAGGGGTAAGTTCCATCTGGATTGGTATGATAAAAGGGGTGTAGGTACAGGAACATCTCATAAGTTTTACACTAAGAAATATGGAGAAGGCACAGTTAATCTTTATTATATTGATGATAAATTATACAATGATACGACTGATCCAATTCATTCGTCTAATCGCTATAAGGCACAACTGTCTTATCATAATAACATCGGCGGAAAGTTGAATCTTACCGGCGAATACAATAAATTCTCGGATATTGATTTTATGAAGGATTTTTTCTATCGTGAGTATGAAAAGGAAACTCATCCCCTTAGTTATTTTCTTATTGACTATGCTTTCAGTAACTCTTCGTTGTCTCTCTTGACACAAAAGAGGGTGAATAATTTCTTTGAGGAAACAGAGTATTTGCCAAAGCTTGATTATAATTTCTATAGACAGAGTATAGGAAATACACCGTTTTATTTTGAGTCTGATACTTCCCTTTCTAATCTTACTAAAAAGTTTGCTAATTCTACCACAGATTATGATGCCGTACGTTTTCATACCCACAATATATTTAGCTATGAGACAAAGATAGCGTGGCTTCAGATTGTCCCCTATATAGGCCTTTATAGCACTTTCTACTCTAAAGGTGCCTTTGGGGAAGAGAATCTTTGGAGGGAAGCTCCTCAGGCAGGAGTTTCTTTCAGTACAAAACTTTATAAGATTTTCGACGTTAATTCTTGGTTGCTTGGAGAAAGAATAGATAAAATTCGCCACATTATAACTCCTACTTTGACCTATAGTTATATACACCCACCTACTGTATCAAAGAACAATCTTTTTGAGTTCGATGAGGTTGACACTTTAGAGCGAAAAGACAGTTTGATATTTAAATGGGAGAATAAATTCCAGGCAAAAAATAAGGACCGGATATGGGATTTATTCTATTTTGCCCCCTCTTTAGAATACAAGTTTAACGAGGAAAATAAAGGAAGCTTTCTTGATAACTTAAAACTCGATTTAGAATTTTATCCTAAGAATGGCGTTTCTTTTACTGCTGACAGTGAGTATGATTTTGTGGATAGAGCATTTAAAGAGGCCAATTTTGATTTAGGATTTAGCGACACGAAAAATAAGAAGTATTCTGTTTACCTTGGTCAGCGTTATAACCGTAACGAGGATTCCCAGACCACCCTATCCTTTACCTACCAGTTAACCCCAAAGTGGCAGTTTAGGAATTATCTTCGGTATGTTTTCAATAATGGCGGCAGTTTTCAGGAGCAACAGTATGTTTTACGGCGCGACTTACACTGCTGGTGGATGGATATTGGTCTTGATGTTGACGAGAATAGTAATTATACTGTTTGGATTATGTTTAGAATTAAAGCATTTCCGCAGGTTCGTATAGGTTTTGACCACACTTATCATGGCTCACGCTCATCTTACTAAAAAATACAAAATATCTGTTGTTGGAGCAGGTCATGTTGGGCTTGTGGCAGCGGCATGTTTTGCTGAGCTTGGTCATAAGGTCATCTGTGTTGATAATGACCGAGTAAAGATACATAGCTTGAAGAAGCTTGCTTTACCATTTTTTGAGCCGCAGCTTGAGGAATTAGTAAAAAGGAATGTAAAAAAGAGAAAGCTTCTCTTTGAAAGTAAACTTGAAGAGGCCGTAAAAAAGTCAGAAGTTATTTTTATTGCTGTGGGCACTCCTCCTCGTTCTGATGGCTCCGCAGACTTAACCTCTATAGAGAATGTTGCCTATACAATCGCCCGTAACCTCAACAGTTATAAACTTATTGTTGAGAAATCCACTGTTCCTGTTCATACAGGAAGGCGTATAAAAGAGACAATCAAGCGTTACCGCAAGAATAACATTGACTTTGATGTTGCTTCAAATCCTGAGTTCTTAAGAGAAGGAAAAGCAATTTATGATTTCTTTTATCCTGACCGCATTGTTATCGGAGTAGAGTCAAAAAAAGCAGAAAAAATCCTTAAGGAGATTTATTCAAAATTAAAATCTCCCTTTGTTGTTACAGATATAAATACAGCCGAGATTATCAAACATGCTTCAAATTCTTTTCTTGCCACAAAAATTTCCTTTATAAATGCAGTATCAAGAGTTTGCGATTTAGCAGGTGCGGATGTTAAGAAAGTAGCAATGGCAATGGGGCTTGATAAGCGTATAGGAAAAGATTTCTTAGAAGCAGGTGTTGGATTTGGTGGTTTCTGTTTTCCCAAAGACCTTGAGGCATTTATATACATTGCGGGTAAACTGGGGTATGATTTTGCTCTTTTAAGGGAAGTTAAAAGAATAAATGAGGAGCAAAAGAGGCATTTTGTAGAAAAGATAAAAGAATATATGTGGGTTCTTAAAGATAAAAAGATTGCCGTTTTAGGTCTTTCTTTTAAGCCTAATACTGACGATATGCGTTTTGCCCCTTCTGTAGATATTATAAATGTGTTGCTTGAGGAGAAAGCCAAATTGTTTCTGTATGACCCCTATGCTTACCATGAAGCAAAGAAAATTCTCCCTAAAAGCAAAAGAATAAAATTTGTTAAAAGTCCTTATGAAGCAGTCAGAGGGTGCGACTGTGTTTGTTTTTTAACGGAGTGGGAGGAGTTTAAGAAATTAGATTTTAGAAAGATAAAAAGACTCATGCGTCTTGCCTTTATTGCCGATGGCCGTAATATGTTTGATAAGGAAAAGCTCATAAGCTTAGGATTTACCTATGTAGGCGTTGGTTATTGACTTTGTCCTGCAAACAAACACTTTAAAAGCAAGATGACAAGTTATAGCGACTTAAAGAGAAGAATAGAAAACCGTAAGGCAAAGATATGTATTGTAGGTTTAGGTTATGTGGGTCTTCCTTTGGCAGCTGCTTTCTCAGGAAAAGGATTTTTTGTTTACGGTTTTGATACTAGTTTATCCCGCATAAAAAAGTTAAGAAAAGGAATCAAGTATATTGTAGATGTTGACCCCAAAGATATTCTTTCCCTTATTAGAAGGAAGAAGTTTTATCCTACCACCAATGAGGAGGTATTAGAGAGTTCAGATGTTATTATTGTGTGCGTTCCTACGCCTTTAAGAAAAGTAAAAGTTCCTGATATTTCTTATGTGATTGCAGCTTCAAAAACAATTAGCAGGCATTTAAATGGCAAACAGCTTATTATAATGGAAAGCACTTCCTATCCCACCACTACGAGAGAAGTTGTTTTACCTTTACTTTCTTCTGGAGGGTTTAAGGAGGGTAAAGATTTCTTTTTATGTTTTTCTCCTGAGCGTGTTAACCCGGGAGATAAAAAGTTCCCTCTTACCAAGATACCTAAAGTAGTAGGGGGGATATCAAAGAATTCTGTGCGTTTAGCTAAGGCACTCTATTCTAAGATTGTAGAAAATGTGTTTTGTGCTTCTTCAGCTGAGGTCGCAGAAACTGCCAAGCTCTTAGAGAATACATTTAGACTGGTGAATATCGCTTTGGCAAATGAGTTTCTTATGGTGTGCAATAGATTAGGGATAAGTATGTGGGAGGTGATTGAAGCGGCTAAGACCAAGCCCTTTGGTTTTATGCCTTTTTATCCTGGGCCCGGCGTTGGCGGGCATTGTATCCCCGCAGACCCCATATACCTTTCTTGGAAGGCAAAAAGACTGGGGTTTAAGACTAAAATGATTGATTTAGCATCTTTTATAAATCATTTTATGCCAAAATATGTTGTAGAAAGGGTAAGAGCCCTTCTTAAAAAGCGGCGTAAGTCGTTTAAAAAAGCAAGAGTATTAATTCTGGGAGTAACCTATAAAAAAGACGTAAAGGACTTGCGAGAATCTCCTGCTTTGGATATTATTGAAGAGCTTAAAAAGAAAGAAGTAAAGGTTGATTACTATGACCCTCTTATACCTTATCTTAATATCCATAAGATAAGTCTAAAAAGAGTAACTTTTAATAGTAAAAAGCTAAAAAAATATGATTGTGTGATTATTGTTACTGACCATTCATCTTTTAACTACAAATTCATCCAGAGAAATTGCCGGCTTATTTTTGATACGCGCCATGTTTATAAGAAACATTATGATAATGTGTTTTCGCTTTGATTTAAGTCAATAAAATGGAAGAAATTTACAATATCCTTAAGAAGAAGAGAATTCTGGTTACAGGGGGATGTGGGTTCATTGGCTCACATATTGTTGAGAGGCTTGTTGAGATTGGTGCTGAGATTGTCGTTTTGGATGATTTTTCCTATGGGAAAATAGATAATATTGAAAGCTGCATTGACAAGATAGAGTTAATAAAAGGAGATGTAAGGGACGAAAAAGTCCTTGATGAGGCATTAAGAGGTGTTGGGCTTATATCTCATCAGGCAGCATTAAGAAGTGTTCCCAAGTCAGTAGATGCCCCTTTTGATTATCACGATGTAAATGTTACAGGGACTTTGAAACTGTATCTTAAGGCAAAAGAAAGGGGTGTAAAGAGAATTGTTTTTGCCTCTTCAAGTTCGGTTTATGGAGAAAGAAGTAATTTTCCCGAGAAAGAAACAGATATGCCGCATCCTTTATCTCCCTATGCAGCAAGTAAACTTATGGCAGAGTATTATGGGTATGTATTTACTAGGATGTATAGAGTAGGAGTTGTATCTTTACGATATTTTAATGTTTTTGGGCCGCGGCAGTCTTTAGAAAATCAGTATGCGGTGGTTGTCCCTAAATTTATCACCTGTCTTCTTGAAGATAAGAATCCCCCTATTTATGGAGATGGTACACAGAGCCGTGATTTTACCTATATAGATAATGTTGTTGAAGCTAATTTACTGGCGTTGGTTAAAGAGAAAATAGAGGGAGAAGTTTTTAATATTGCAGGAGGGTCTTCTCATTCTGTAAACGAGCTGTTATATCTTTTAAAACAAATTACAGGTAAAGACATTGAGCCTGAGTATTTAGACCCTCGTCCCGGGGATGTAAGAAAGACTCATGCTGATATTAAAAAAGCAAAGAAATTTTTAGGCTGGAAACAGCATATAGGGTTTTATGAGGGCTTAAAGCGTACTTTTGAGTGGTTTAAGAAAGAATATTCTAAGGATTAGTAAGAAAAAAGATATGAACATTCTTATTACAGGAGGAGCAGGGTTTATTGGCTCACATCTTTGTAAGAGACTGCTTGAAGGCAGAAATTTTGTTATATGCGTAGATAATTTTATTACAGGCTCAAAAGATAATATAGCACATCTTTTGGATAATCCTAATTTTAGATTACTTAATCACGATATATCCCAGCCTCTTTTTATAGAGGAAGATATTGATTGGGTTATGCATTTTGCCTCTCTTGCTTCGCCGCGCCACTATTTGCACCACCCTATAAAGACACTTAAAAGCGGGCTTTTAGGAACCCATAACTGCTTGGGAATTGCTAAGGCTAAGAATGCTAAGTTTTTTTTAGCTTCAACATCGGAAGTATATGGTGACCCGCAGGTTCATCCTCAGAATGAAGAGTATAATGGTAATGTAAGTATTACTGGTCCTCGTTCCTGTTATGATGAGTCAAAACGCGCTGCTGAAAGCTTAACCTATGCCTATATGCGTCAGCATAATTTAAATGTCAGAGTGGTGCGTATTTTTAACACCTACGGCCCTTTAATGCATCCGGATGATGGAAGGGTGGTTTCTAATTTCATTGTTCAGGCTTTAAGGGGCAAGGACATTACCATTTATGGCGATGGCACTCAAACCCGTTCTTTTTGTTACATTGATGATTTAATTGAAGGTATTTTAAAAATGATGAGTTGTAGTTATAATATGCCCATTAACTTAGGTAACCCTTCCGAATTTAAGGTTATTGAACTGGCAAAGAAAGTAATTGAGTTTACCGGTTCTTCTTCAAAGATAAAATTCTTTCCCTTGCCTCAAGATGACCCCAAGAAAAGGAGGCCCGATATAACGAAAGCACAAAGACTACTGGGGTGGCATCCAGAGATTTCCCTTGAAGATGGCCTAAGGAAAACAATAGAGTATTTTAAAAGAAAGGTGTAACAACAAAAGCTAATAAATGTGTTAATAAGTAGAACATTTTTATAATGATGGCTATTTTCTTACAAGTGCTTGGGGTGTTTTTAGGGGTATTGAGTCGCTCATCTTTACCCTTTTTTAGAAAGCTGTACCAGGGAAAAGTTAGGACTTTTAAGAAAAAATATTTATATCAGGGTATTGGCGCATTTTTTATTTCTCTGATTGTTTCTTTCTTAATTTTTCCCCAATATTCTTTTAAAAAAGAGGCATTCGGCGCTTTAGAGGTTTTCAAGCTATTTTGTATATCTTTTACCTTTGGGTTTGGATTCAATTCTTTGCTTAATGAAGCAGGGGAGTGGCTAGATGGCAAAAAGAGTTAATATACCCATCGTTGATTTAAAAAGAGAATATACATTCTTAAAGAAAGAGATTGAAAAAAATCTTAAATCACTGTTTAACTCACAAAGATGGATTCTAGGTTCAAGTGTTGGTAAGTTAGAAGAAAGAATAGCGCGGTATCTGGGAGTAAATTACGCAATAGGTGTAGCTTCGGGAACAGATGCTTTACTTTTATCCTTAAGAGCAATATGTATTTCTAAAAAGAATAAAGATTTTTTTGATAAAAAAGACGAGATTATTACAACTCCTTTAACTTTTATAGCTACAGCAGAAGCGATTGTAAGAAGTGGTGCAACGCCGGTATTTGTTGATATTGACCCTTATACCTTTAATATAGACCTTTTTAAGATTAAGAAAGCTATCAATAAGAATACAGTAGGGATTATTCCTGTTCATCTTTATGGTTTACCTTGTTATATGGATGAAATATTAAAGATTGCTTCTAAATACAATCTTTTTGTAATAGAGGATTGCGCCCAGAGTTTCGGCGCCGAATATAAAGGTAAGAAAGCAGGAGCATTCGGCGATTGTGGCTGTTTTAGTTTTTTCCCCTCCAAAAATCTTGGCGGATATGGAGATGGCGGCTTAATTTCTACTAATAGTAAAGACATTGCGCATATAGTTAAATCTTTAAGAGAGCACGGGCAAAATAGGCGTTACGAGGCAGAATATGTTGGTTACACTTCACGTCTTGACTCAATTCAGGCTGCAGTTATCCTTGCTAAGCTAAAACATATAGACGGGTTTAATAGAAAGCGTGCCCGGGTTGCTAAAAAATACAATAAAGAACTCATAAAAATAAAGAACATAGAAGTCCCTTTTGTCCCCAAGAATACAAAACATGTTTACCATCTTTATACCATAAAAGTTGCTAAAAGAAGAGACGCTTTGTTAAAATATTTAAACTATAAAGGAATTAACGCCCGCATATATTACCCTGTGCCGTTGTATAAGATGGCAGCATTTAAAGAGGCAAAAATAAGGGGTTCATTTGAAAATGTAAAAGCGGTGTTGTCAAAAATATTAACCCTTCCTATCCATTCATTTTTAAAAGATAGAGAAATTAGTTATGTAATTGATAGCGTTAAAAGTTTTTTTAAATAAGGAACCGATGAGAAAGTTAGCTTTAATCACTGGTTCATGCGGGTTGGTTGGCTCTGAGTGTGTGCTATTGATGTTGAAGTTATTAGCCTTAATATATAACTTGCAATGTTAAATATTCAGGGTATAATATTTATGTATGTTTAAACGTAGAGTAATAGAAAAAGTTTTACTTAAAGCAGTGAAGACTTTTCCTGCAGTGGTAGTTACAGGCCCTCGCCAGTCAGGGAAAACTACTCTGTTTAAGAAACTCTTCTCTAAAACGCATAAATTTGTAAGTTTAGAGGATCCTGATGTGCGGATTAGAGCCAAAGATGACCCTGTGGGATTCTTAAATCAATATAAGCCCCCTTTAATTATAGACGAAATTCAATATGTTCCTCATCTATTGTCTTATGTTAAGACCAGAATAGATAAGAACAGAAAAGCTGGACAGTGGTTATTTACAGGCTCTCAAAATTTTGCTCTTATGCATAATGTTACACAGTCCTTAGCAGGCAGAGTCGCGGTTCTTTTCCTTTTACCATTTTCTTTATCTGAGCGTATAGACAATGCAGACCGAAGTCGGGATATTTCATCATGGCTTAAATCCCTGAATATAAATTGTATAAGTCGTAAAAAAGTTTCTTTAAGTGAAGTTATGATGCGTGGATTTTTCCCTGAAATAGCAACGAGGAAGAAAATAGACAGAAAGTTATGGTGCGGTTCTTATATTACTACTTACTTAGAAAGAGATATAAGAAATATGGCTAACATAGGAGATTTAAGTCAGTTTGAGAGGTTTCTTGTAGCTTGTGCAAGCCGCAACGGTATGATTCTTAATATATCAGAAATAGCGCGTGACATTGGAATAAGTGTTGTTACTGCAAAAAGATGGATATCTCTGCTAGAGGCGGGGCATCAGGTCTATCTTCTTTATCCTTATTATAAAAACATAGGTAAACGTATAGTAAAAAGCCCTAAGATTTATTTTGTTGACCCTGCATTATGTTCTTATTTATTGGGTTTTGAAGGTGGTAATATTTTATTGCGCAGCTCAATCTTTGGTAATATGTTTGAATCATTAGTGGTGTGCGACTTTTTGAAAAGATTCCTTCATTGTGGCGAGAAGCCTTCTATGTATTATTTACGTTCACGGGATGGCTTAGAGGTTGATTTAGTTGTTGAGCGAGGGGGTAAGCTTTATTTGTTTGAGATAAAAAGCACCTCTACAATTACTTCTTATCATATTAGTTCCTTAAGAAGGATAATTAAAGATTTGGGCTCTAAAGTAAGAAGCGCAGGGGTAATATCATGCTCGGCGGATAATTTTGTGGTTAAGGATGGAATTGTCAATTATAGCTGGAAGCATATACTTTCGGTTTAAAGTAGTTTAATGGAGAAGTTAGCTTTAATCACTGGTTCATGCGGGTTGGTTGGCTCTGAGTGTGTTAGATTTTTTTCCAAGAAAGGCTTTAAGGTGATAGGTATCGACAACAACATGCGAGAGGTTTTTTTTGGCAAGGATGCTTCTGTAAAGTGGAATAAAACAAAGCTTAAGGAAGAAATTCCTGATTATAAACACTTTGATATTGATATAAGAGACCAAAAATCAATAGAAAAATTATTTAAGGAGAATAAATTTGATTTGATTATTCATACTGCAGCTCAGCCTTCTCATGATTGGGCAGCTCAAGAGCCATTTACTGATTTTACGGTTAATGCTAACGGGACACTTGTTCTTCTTGAGAATCTTAGAAAATACGCTAAAGATGCTATTTTTATCTTTACCTCTACGAATAAAGTATATGGGGATAAGCCTAATTATTTACCGTTAGTAGAGCTAAAGAAGCGTTTTGAGCTTCCTAAAAATCACCGTTATTATAAGGGGATAGATGAGTCAATGAGCATAGATAATTCTCTTCATAGTTTATTTGGAGCTTCTAAACTGGCAGCAGATATATTAGTGCAGGAGTACGGTAAGTATTTTGGGCTAAAAACCGCTTGTTTCAGGGGAGGCTGTCTTACTGGCCCTTATCACTCAGGAGTTGAGCTTCACGGGTTTCTATCGTATCTGGTGCGCTGCTGTATAAAGGGGAAGGTTTATAATATATACGGGTATAAGGGGAAGCAGGTCCGTGACAACATACATTCTTACGATTTAGCTAATGCTTTCTACCATTTTTATAAGAAGCCTCGTTGCGGTGAGGTTTATAATATTGGAGGTGGGAGGTTTTCTAATATTTCTATGCTGGAGGCAATAGAATTAGTTGAGAAAATATGCAAAAAGAAGCTGGATTATGAGTATGTAGATAAGGCAAGAACAGGCGACCATATGTGGTGGATTACAGATAATTCTAAGTTTCAGGCCCACTATCCTCGCTGGAAGTTAACCTATGATATCACCAGGATATTAGAGGAGATTTATCTTTACCAGAGGAAAGTATATTAATTTGTAGGACAATTTTTTAATACCCTTAGTGGAGAGGATATAGGATAAAATTAACTTGATAAATGCTAATTATCTGATATTATATATTTATAACCTTACATAAGTTTAGATTATGAGTATTATTAGAAATGTAACAATTGAAGCAGAAAAGTACCTTTTTGACGATAAGATTCTTATTTTTGTTGGAGCAAGACAAGCGGGGAAGACTACTATCTTAAAACAGATTCAAGCAATCTTAGAAGGTAAGGGCGAGCTGGTTTATTTCTTAAACCTTGAAGATCCTGACTATCTCAGTTTATTGAATGAGTCGCCGAAAAATCTCTTCAAAATCTTCAATTTGGATTCTAAAAAAAGAAATTTTATTTTGATAGATGAGATTCAGTATCTTAACAATCCTTCAAACTTCCTTAAGTATTTTTATGATGAGTACCGCCAAAAAATAAAACTTATAACTTCAGGTTCATCGGCTTTCTACATTGACAGGAAATTCAAAGATTCACTGGTTGGCAGAAAGAGGTTGTTTAATGTTAGAACCCTTTCGTTTAAGGAATTCTTGCGTTTTAAAAACGAAGATGCCCTTTCCCATAGGAATCTAAAAGATATAAGTTTATCAGAGAAAGAAAAAGTTTCTAACTATTATCGGGAATACATTATTTATGGTGGTTACCCTCGAGTAGTTCTTGCGCCGCTTTCAGAAAAAGAAGAGGTTCTAAGAGATATTGCCTATTCTTACGTAAAAAAGGACATCTATGAGGCAAATATTAGACAGGACGAGGTATTTTATAAGCTGTTTAAAATCTTAGCATCTCAGATTGGAAATCTAATAAATGCTTCGGAATTGGCTAATACGCTGGGCGTCTCAAAAACTGCTATTGATAATTACCTTTATATAATGAGAAAATCTTTCCATATTGGCATGGTGAAGCCATTTTATAAAAACTTAAGAAAGGAACTAACAAAGATGCCAAAAGGTTATTTTCTTGATTTAGGGTTAAGAAACTTTTTTGTCTCCAACTTTAAACCATTTGAAATGAGGGAAGATAAGGGCGTATTGTTAGAAAACGCAGTTTTTAGACACCTTTTAGAAACTTATTCTGATGATGAAATAAGATTTTGGCGTACTATTCAAAAGAATGAAGTTGACTTTATAGTGGCGGGGAGGCAGTCGTTTGAAGTCAAAATAAATCCTCATCAGTTGAAGAAAAACAGTTATAAGGTTTTTCTAAGAAATTACCCTGACATTAGTCTTTCTGTTGTATCTATGGAGAAGAAATGCGAGTCGGTTGGTAGTCTTAAAGTTCTAAATGTTTGGGAGCTTTAACCTGTTGTTTTATTTTACTAACTTACTAGTTAAGAATAGCATCTTTTACTGAAATAAAGGATAAAAATAGCAAAGAAAAGTTAACCTATGATATCACTAGGATAATAGAAGAGATTTATCTTTACCAGAGGAAAGTATATTAATTTCTATAAATGGAGAATTTGAGGGAATAGATTTCCATGCGAAGCATTAAAATTATAAAATTTATATTGTAGTATGGTGTTATGAAAGAAATAAAAAGTTTATTTTCTGTGCTTATTCCAGTTTATAACGAAAGGAGGCACATTCAACGCAATCTTAGAGAAGTGCGACTTACATTAGAAGAATTAGGATGTAAATATGAGATTATTGTTATAGACGATGGCTCTTCGGATGGTTCGTATGACGCGGTAAAAGAACTTACTAATGAGATACCTCGTTTGATTGTCAAAAAAAACCCTAAGAATTTCGGGAAAGGTAGAGCCTTAAAGAAAGCTTTTAAATATGCCTCTGGTGATTTCATAGTATGGCTGGATGCAGATTTAGACCTTCATCCTTTTCAGACCAAAACACTATATGATACCATGGTTTTAAATAATGCTGATATTGTAATCGGCTCTAAAATTCATCCCAACTCGAGAGTGAACTATCCTTTGACACGTAGAATAATAAGCTGGGGTTATTATATCTTTATATGGTTCCTTTTTAATCTTCCATGCCATGATACCCAGACAGGAATAAAGTTATTTAGAAGAGAGGTATTAGATAAGGTTTTCCCAAGGATTCTGGTAAAAAAGTTTGCCTTTGACTTGGAGGTGTTAGTAAATGCCCATAAATTAGGCTTTAGTATTGTTGAGGCACCAGTGGTGTTAGAAAATAAGCGTAATTACGGAAGGATTGGCCTGTATTCTATATTGTCTGTTTTTTGGGATACATTGGCTGTGTGGTACAGAATGTATGTATTGAGGTATTATGACCGTATCAATTATCATCGCAACAAAAACTTACGGAAAGAATTTAGAAGAGTGCGTAAGCAAATGCCAGAAGCTTAATTATCCTAATTTTGAGATAATTGTAGTTCCTGATAAGAATATAAGTATTTTTTCTTCAGATATTTTAATAATTCCCTCAGGGGAAGTCTCCCCCGGAAGAAAACGAGATTTGGCTTCTATGCACGCTAAAGGTGAGATATTAGCTTTCATTGACGATGATGCTTATCCCCATCAGAATTGGTTAAAAAACGCTGTCAGGCATTTTCAGGATGCTACTATAGCTGCAGTGGGAGGTCCTGCTGTTACCCCGCAGAAAGAAAGTTTTAGAGGAAAAGCAAGTGGAAAAGTTTATGAGAATATTTTGTTGAGCGGCAACTATAGATATAGATATGTAGAGTGTTCAAAGCGGTTTGTCGATGATTATCCCAGCTGCAATCTCTTAGTGAGAAAATCTGTCTTCAAAGAGTTGGGAGGGTTTGATACAGAGTTCTGGCCAGGGGAAGATACCAAGTTGTGTTGGGGGATTGTTCACAAGTTGAACAAAAAGATACTATATGACCCTCAAGTTCTTGTATATCATCACCGCCGTCCATTATTCTTGCCGCACTTAAAGCAGATTGCTAATTACGCTGTTCACCGAGGATATTTTGTAAAAAAATACCCTCATACATCTCTTAAACTTTCTTATTTTGTCCCTTCGTTGTTTGTATTGGTATTGATGGTGGGATTGGTTCTCAGTTTTATTAATCCTGTAATTAGGTATTTTTTTATTTCTTTTGTGGTTTTTTATGTATTTATAGTATTATTTTTCAGTCTAAACAGGGATATCAAACTGACTTTATATGTATTCTTTGGTATAATATTTTCTCATTTAACATATGGTGTATTCTTTATTAAGGGTCTATTGACAAAACAATTAAATAAATAGTTAGAATAATGAAGGTTGTAATATCCTATCCCCCTTTGAAAAAAGAGTATGGCTATCCTACGCTGGGGCAGAACAGGCAGTTTCAGTATTTTAAGGAGCCTACCTATATTTATCCCGTAGTTCCTGCACAAGCTGCAACTTTGCTAAAAGAAAATGGCTATGAAGTAATTTGGAATGATTGTATTGCTGAAGGATGGAGTTGTCAGCAATTTGTAGATTTTATTCACAGGGAAAGGCCGGACTTAATCGCCTTTGAGACAAAAACCCCTGTAATAAAACAGCATTGGCAAATCATAGATGATTTAAAGCTAAGAGCTACGAGCTATGAGCTTAAAACTGTTCTCTTCGGGGACCATGTTACAGCTTTACCAGAGGAATCTTTCCGTAATTCACAGGTTGATTTTATCCTTACAGGGGGCGATTATGATTTTCTCCTCCTAAATTTGTGTAATGCACTAAGGAAATATAAACTATCCGCTAATCGCCATTCGCTATATGCTGAATTAGAGTCAGGTATTTACTATCGCGAAAATAGCCAAATTAAGAATACCGGTAAATTCCAGTTAAATCACAACTTAAACTCTCTTCCCTTTATTGATAGAGAGTTTACTAAGTGGTGGCTTTATGCTTATAAAAATGGTAATTATAGATGTACCCCTGGCACTTATATTATGAGTGGACGGGATTGCTGGTGGGGCAAATGTACGTTCTGTTCCTGGCCACAACTTTATCCTAAATTTAGAGTGAGAAAGGTGGAGAATGTTTTAGATGAAATAGAATATTTAGTAAATAATTATCCAATAAAAGAGATTATGGATGATACAGGGACTTTCCCTGCAGGTGAATGGTTAAGAGAATTCTGTAGGGGTATGATAAAAAGAGGGTTAAACAAAAGGGTTAATCTTGATTGCAATATGCGGTTTGGGGCAGTTGAATACCAGGATTATAAATTAATGCAAGAAGCAGGATTTAGATTTCTTTTATTTGGTTTAGAATCCGCTAATCAGAAAACACTTGATAGAATAAATAAAAACTTAAAAGTTGAGACAATTATTAAGTCTTGCAAGGATGCACGAAGAGCAGGCCTTTATCCTCATATAACCATAATGTTTGGATATCCTTGGGAGAGCTTCGAGGATGCAAAAAGAACTTTAAAGCTGGGCAGATGGCTTCTAAAAAAAGATTACGCCTATACTATGCAGGCAACCATTGTAATTCCTTATCCAGGAACACCTTTATTTGAAGAATGTAGAGATAAGAATTTACTTTCTACTTTGGATTGGAATCTCTACGATATGAAGTTGCCCGTAATGAAGTTAAGTTTCCCGCCCGAAGAATTACTTAAGTTAGTTCAAAGGATGTATAGTGTGAGTTTTGACCCAGAATTTATTTTGAAGAAGATTCTGAGTATAAAAGATGCAGCTGATGTTAAATATTTTAGCCGAGCTTTCTTAAAAGTTGTTGGGCATATTCTTGATTTTAAGAAATAATAATTATGAATATAAAAGATAAGGTAAACCTGTTTATTAAAGACGATTTGATTCAACATACAGCCATTGTTTTTATAGGTACCTCGATAGCAGGAGTCTTTAACCTTATATACCATCTTATTTCTGTTCGATTGCTTTCCGCCGTCGATTACGGGACGTTCAATGCTTTAATATCTCTTATTATGTTTGTTTCAATGACGATTTCTCCTCTTGGACCAGTTTTTGTAAGATTTTTTACGGAGTATATAGCTAAAAAAGACTTTGGTGTTCTAAAGTCAGTATGCGAAGCGTTGATTAAGAGGATAATTGTTATATCACTTCTTTTTTTACTCTTTTTTGTAGTATTTTCTGGCTTGCTTGCAAATTTTTTCAGAATCCAGATGGTATATATAATTATGTGCGGAGCGATTATTAGTGTATCTTTGTTATCTTTAATTTTCCCTGCTTTATTCCAGAGTCTCCAGAAATTCAAAACCTATGTTTTTTTAGGTATGTGTTCTTCCTTTGCAAAGCTAATGTTGGGTGGTTTGTTGATGTATTTAGGATGGAGTGTATTGGGGGGGTTATCAGGGTATTTAGTTGCTCCACTTACGATATTAGTAATTTCTCTATTTATGATTTTTAAGGTTTATCCTGATAGTATAAGCAGTGTTGCTTCCTCTAAAACGATTAGTTTAATGCCTATATATAAATATTTTTTTCCTGTAGCAATTGCTATGTTTTCTTTTACTGTTCTTACCAATATAGACGTTATATTGGTTAAACATTTTTTCTCACCACTTTCCGCAGGTTATTATTCCATTGCCCAGATGGTAGGTAAGATTTTTTTATTTTTACCTTCTGCTTTAGCAATAGTTATATTTCCCAAAAGCACTGCTTCCTATGTTACAAATTCTCATTCCCATAAAATAATATATAAATCTTTATTAATAGCAGGTATTATTTGTGGGTTGGGCGTGGTTTTTTGTTTTCTTTTCCCGCAATTGGTGCTTAGAATCTTAACTTCCCACACAAACCCTGTCAGTAGCTCTCTGGTAGGATTATTCTCCATTGTTATGAGCTTTTATGCCCTTGTATGGATTATAATAAATTATTTACTCGCTATACATAATCTTAAGTTTGTATTTCCTCTTATTATATTAGCTTTATTAGAAACTATTTTGATATGGTTTTATCACTCTGACTTATCGACTACATTAAAAATCCTTTGGTTGGTTTCTATGTTAACTTTTATTACCGGCCTCATT
>CAYVYZ010000033.1:0-19339 GCA_964455875.1 uncultured Planctomycetia bacterium
AAAGTCCTGTGTGTTTTAACACTTATGTTTCTGGCAATACCGGCATGGACAAGGAGCTGGGAATGTTATGTTGAGTATAAGGCAAAGGTCCCTATTGAGAAAAAACAAAAGATACTTTTTGGCTTTAAAGAAGAGACAAGGTACAAAGACGGCAGAAATTATTACCGCAAATCTTTCTTTGGGATATCGAAGAGGATAAGTTCTGAATTAGAAGCTTCTCTTTATTACGCTTTTAAGGAGAAAAGAAAAAATGGGTGGAAGAAACTGCATATGTTCTGGCTGCAAGGGGACAAAAAAGTTCATTTTAATAGGTTTATGCTGGCTTCAAGCACAAAATTTGAACGGCACTGTTATGCGGATACTTACAAGTTCAGGGAGAAATTAGAAGCCGTTTTCCCTCTAAACACAAAGATTAGATTTTTTATCGGCGATGAGGCAAGAATTTTTTCGTTGTTTGATAACCCTTATTTTGGGGAGAGCGAAGCTTTGTGCGGCTTTGATATTATGGTTTTTAAGGAGCTTGCGTTAAAGGTATACTACGATTTGCGCAGGATAAAAAGCGAAGGCACCTGGCAGACTACTAACTGTTTAAGGACGGTGTTTAACTTAAGATTCTAAAGGTATTTTCGTAAATGAAAGGAGCATAATATGAGTACAGTATACTTTGCCCCAATTATCTTCTTCTTTATTGCTTTTGTATTTTCTATGTTGGGAATGGGAGGGTCTCAGCTTTATATACCAATTTTATTCTGGCTGGGGATGGATTTTAAGACTGAAGCCATCCCTTTAGGAATGCTTCTTAATGTTGTAAATTCATCCTCCGCTGCCTTTGTCTACGCAAGGAAGAAACTTGTTGACTGGCACGTTGGTATTCCTTTTGGCATTACGATGGTAATATTTGCCCCTTTAGGGACATTGGTTAATATTAACCTTCCCACAAAGCCGGTAATTCTGATATTTGCTATATTTACTGCTGCCGCAGCTATTCTTATGCTTTCGGGGTGGAAACCTAAGGCAGGTAAACTATCAAAAAGAGGTAGGTTAATTCTGGGGATATCTGCCGGAGGCGCCTTAGGTTTTTTTGCCGGGCTCATAGGGCGCGGCGGAGGAAGTTTCGTCGTGCCGCTGCTTTATATCGCCGGCCTTACGCCAAAAGCCGCAGCAGCAACGTCAGCAATGGTAGTTACGTTTTCAGGAACGTCCAGTTTTCTCTCCCATATTCTTACCGCAGCGCGCCCTCAATGGATGGTCTGGATACTCTGTGTTATTGCTGTGTTTTCAGGTTCGCAACTTGGCTCACGCGTTATGGCGGCAAAACTTAAATCAAGGTCAGTAAAACTTGTGTTTGGATTTGTCCTTTTAGGTGTTGCCGCCCTTCTTATTATAAAGGACGTTATTCTTAAATAAATTAGACAAAAGGGTAATTTATAATTGATTTTTAACCGCCGTAGATATATACTAAACCAAAGGTGTAATTTCTGAGATAAGTTTATCTATAAAAATTAATGTTCGGTATAGATAAGAAATTCAGGCGGTATTGGAAAAACTATGTGTTTCAAAGTCTCCTTGCTGCTGGTGCTATATTTGTTACTCTTGTTTTTTTCAATATACATAAAAGGCCGATAATAATTGCTTCTATTGGGTCAAGTGCATTCATTGTGTTTGCTTTACCCAAGAATTTAACAGCTAAGCCACGAAGGGTTATCGGTGGGCATCTCGTGGGACTTCTTTGCGGCTCCTTGTCTGTACTGATACCACATTCTTCATTATTATCTTCACTCTTTGTTTACTCTTTTGCTGTCGGAACTTCTATTTTTTTTATGGTAGTTACAGATACCGAACACCCTCCTGCTTCAGGGACGGCCTTAGGAATAGCTGTGGCAGGGCCATCTTTATATACAATAATACAGGTGATATTGGGTGTGGTTACTCTTTCGTTACTGCACCATTTTTTGAGTCCATACTTAAGGGATTTAGCGTAACATTTATGTTGTTGCACATGGATTACAGAGTGTTGATAGATGTATGAAGGAAAATCTGTGGATTGGCATAATATATTTGGTATTTAGGATATTGGTAATTGCGGCAATTATCTATTATTGTGTGTATGAAATAAGAAAGGCACGTAAGAAAAATGGATAAAATAGAAGATATATTAAAACTGGATAGTGACCTCTCTAAGAAAATAGAGGAAGTAAAGGAACAGGCAAAACAGATTATTGCTTCTGCTCAGGAAGAAGCAGATAAAATAATTGAGTCTGCTAATGAGGAAATTGCTGCCTATCAAAACCAAAAAGAGAAAGAGCTATCTGTGAAGATGGAGAAGCTCAAAGAGGAATATACTCATGCATTTGAGAAGAAAAAAGACGAACTCATAAAAATATTTACCTCCTGTAAGGGAGAATTAAAAGAGTATATTATTAAAAAAATATTAGGGTATGATATATAAATATTCTGCTGCTTGTGGACTTTTAGGGGGGTTAAGGAGAAACTCTTTTAAAGGCAAAGAGGTGATTGATATAGAGAGGCAGACTCCTGAGGCTGTACGTATATTGTTAAAGAAATATCTTAAATCTGATTATCCTTCCGAAGAAAAGGTTTATTACATTGAAAGAGCTCTTAATATTTCTTTTCTCAAAAAGGCGGCTAAACTCATAAAGTTCTTAAATACTGAGGCAAAAGAAGTTGTTAAAATACTGGTTTTTGAGTTTGATATGTTTAATTTAAAATTGTTAATTAGAAGAATACATCTTAATACAAATGAGGGTGATGATATGTTTTACTGGGGATTTGCTCCTCTTGTTTTTAAGGATAAAAACCCTTGCGATTTTAGAAACATTGAAGAGCTCAGGTTGTATTTAAGAAGAAAACCTATTCTATACCGCGCTTTCAACAGAGCTTTTGAGAACTTCAGATTTCATAGAGATATTTTCTATTTTGATTTTTGTCTTGATGAGGAGTATTTAGCCCTATTAAAATATACATCTTCCCGTTTGGACTATAATTCTCGTCGGCTTCTAGAAAATTTTATTAGTATTCGGGTGTTAACTTATGCCTTAAGATTGAAATTTTTTCAGGGCAGAGATTATGAGGAAGTAAGGACGCTCTTAGGTCGGCATAGGTTTCTTAATAAAGGTGTTCTATCCCAGATTATGAATGTTTCTTCTCTGGAGGAGGCTATTGCTATTATTGAGAAGGATCCTTTGTTTTCTAAGCTCAGGTTGAGGCTTTCTCTTAATTTTGAAGAGGATTTAGATAATGTTTTTTATAAACAGTTTTTAGAAAAGAGGGGCGTTAACTTTTTCAGTATGTATCCTTATTTGGTGTTTTATTTAAGTCAAAGGTATCTTATTGAGAAATTAGTATTTATTGTAAACGACCGGTTTAAGTAAAATTATGTTTTTCCCAAAAAAAATGTATATGGTTAGGATATTTGTGATTGATGAATTTCTGGATAAGCTTTGTGAGATATTATATGAATTTGGATTTATTGAAATCAACCGTGCTAGCCGTTTTATTTCCTATAAAGATGGTGTACATCTTCTTGACAATAGCAATTTGATTAGAGAATGCGAAGAATTGAAAGCGGGTATTAAAGAAGCGATGAGTTTATTGGGTGTACCGCCACTTAGAAAAGATGATTCTTTGATAAAGATATCAACAGGCGCAATGGAGGAGTTGAGGGAAGAGTATGCTGAGGTGATATCTCAAATTAAAAATTTAACTCAACGCATAAAGGATAATGATAAGAAGATAGAAGCGCTTACGGTGCGTGCTACTATTTTGAATGTTATTGGAGAACGAGGAGTTAATCTTGATAGTTTTCGAAAGAGCGAAAATATTGTTGTTAAAGCAGGGGTAATCCCTAAAGAGCATTTAAAAGACATAAAATCTATTCATGAGGAAGGAATAGTTATAGAAATCACCGAAGAGTTTATGGGGAATGTGTTTTTGTTGTGTGTTGCTTTAAAAGAGAAAGAAAAAAAGTTCATAGAGATTTTAAAGAGTGTTAAGTTTAAAGATATATCTTTGGATTCGGATGTTACTGATATAGATAGAAGCATTAGCTCGCTGGAGCTTGAGATGTGGAGGCTAAGAGAAGAGTCAGCTAACTATCAGCGGCAGTTGAATGGTATAAAACAGAAGTATTCGGTGAGGTTAGCGCAGGCATTATGGATGATTGAAGAAAACGAGAAGATTTACCGTGTAATGGGTAAGTTTATTGCTTCTGCTCGTGGTCATGTTGTAATCGGTTGGGTTCCTGAAGCTAAAATAACATTCCTGGAGAATAAACTAAAGGGTCTTAAGGGGGCATTTTATATAGATAAGAGTCCTGCTGAATATTTTATAAGTAGAGGACTCCATATTAAAGATATTCCTTCTTATCTTGGGCATAAGTTTCTTGGGCCGTTTGAAAAGATGCTTAAGTTTTATGGTATCCCTGCTTACCGCCACATTGACCCTACATTTCTTATGGCTGTTAGTTTTGTTGTTATGTTTGGGATGATGTTTGGTGATGTAGGGCATGGATTAGGTCTTTTAGCTCTTGGTGGGGTTCTAAATTTCTTTAAAACCTTACGCGATGCTGGACGTATTTTAATTTTATGTGGTTTCTCAGGGGTGGTTTTTGGTATTCTCTTTGGTTCTTTTTTTGGGAAAGAGGATGTAATTTCTCCTTTATGGTTCAATCCCTCTTTTAATCCGGAGAAGTTTCTTGTTGTTGGTATTGGCTTTGGCGTAGCTATGATTAGCTTGGGGATAGTATTAAATATTATTCAAAATATAAGAAACAGACATATAAAAGAAGCTATTTTTTCTCAGTGGGGGATTATAAGCATAGTTTTTTACTGGCTTATTTTATATGTAGCAGTAGCGTCTGTACGTTATCATCTTAATATTCCTGGAGTATGGATTATGATTCTCTTTCTTCTTCCCCTCTTTGTAATTGTTTTTGGCAATTTACTCTGGAAGTGTAAGAATGACCTTGCGGATGTAATATTTACCCCTGTAGAGATTGTAATGAGTCTACTTACCAATACTATTTCTTTTATAAGGGTTGCAGCTTTTGGTTTAGCTCATGCTGCATTGGGAGCGTGTGTATATCTTGTTGCCTATAGTATGGGCAATATTGCAGGATTAAAGATGAGCCTTATTGTAGAAGGCAATATTGGTATAATACTTTTTGAGGGGTTAATAGTATTCATTCAGGCATTAAGATTAGAATTTTATGAATTTTTTTCAAAGTTTTTTATACTACGGGGAAGAGAATTTAAACCATTGAAAGAAAGGAGGTAAGAAATGAGGTTGTTAAAGATATTTCAAAAATCCAATATGGTTTTAGGATGGTATGCTTTGGGATTGCTTGTAGTGGGAGTAATTGTCCTTTTTTCTGTAAATGCATTCGCCCAGGATTCTTCTGCTAAAACACCAGGAGTACATGCAGGATGGGGATTTATATCTGCGGCATTAGCAGTTGGTTTCTCTTCTATTGGTGCTGGTATTGCGGTATCTGCCGTAGGAAGCGCTGCGATGGGCGCAGTAAGCGAACGGCCAGAACTTATGGGCAGGTCTCTAATCTATGTGGGGCTTGCTGAGGGAATTGCTATCTATGGGTTGATTGTCTCTATTATGATTTTAGGAAGGATTTAGCGGCAAACACTTAAAAAGATGAAGATACTTGCCCTGGGAGAAAAAGAGTTTTGTGAAGTGTTCTCTTTTATGGGTGTAGATACCATTATAATTAACGATAAGGAGGAAGTAATTTCTTTAATTGATGGATATTTAGATAAAGATTATCTTATTCTTGTTTCCTATACTTTTTATAGAGAAGCAAAAGAAAAGATTGAAGAAGCAAAGCTTAAATCTCCACGGGCAGTAATCTTAGAGTTACCTTCTTTTTCCTATAGATCAGAAGAAGAGTTTGATGTTAAGAAAATGCTTCAGGTGTTATCGGGAGTAAAGATATGAAACATATAGAGGAAGAGATAAAAGAACGCGCCCAATCAACAATAGAAAAGGTTATTTCACGGGCAAAAAAAATAAAAGAAAGAGAAATTATTCTTGCTAGAAGAAAGCAAGAAGAGATTGTGTCAAAGGAAAAAAGAAGGATAGACGAAGCGATAGAAAGGCAAAGTAACTCTTTAAAAGCACAACTAAGACTGGAATATCGAATTAAGGAAGATAGATTCAAAGAGGAACTTTCTTTTCTTCTCTTAGATGAAGTAAAGAAAGAGATTAATAATCTTAGTGATAATGTTCTTTTGGAAGCGCATAAGAATCTTATTAGGGAGGCTGTGGTAGTTCTTGGGTTTAAGAAAATATATGTTAAGACTAATAAAAAAATCTCCCTTCTGATTAAAGAACAATATGAAGAGGTAATAAGCTTTATAAAAAAGCGATTTCCTGAATTTGAGTCTTTAGACATAGATGATTCACTCAATTCTTATGGAGTAATCGTAGGTTCTCTTGATAAAAAGGAATTTTTTAACAATACTTTTGAAAGAAGGTTTAAAAGGTTTGATGAGAATTTTAAGGAAAGAATACTAAATACGCTTAAGAAATATGAAAAATAAAATTCCTCACATTATAGAGGTAAATGGTCCGGTAATAAAGGCTTCACCTATGAGTAGTTCGTTTATAGGGGAGATAGTTTATGTTGGAGAGGCCAAACTTTTGGGAGAAATTATAAGGTTAAGAGGAGATATTGCTACCATTCAGGTATATGAGGATACCGAAGGGCTTAAGGTTGAGGAAAATGTAGACCCTCAAGGCATACCTCTTTCTGTAGAGCTTGGCCCAGGTTTGATTGGAGAAGTATTTGATGGTTTGGGACGTCCACTTAAGAAGTTACAGGAAGCCTCTCTTTTTATCGAGAGAGGCAAAAGGGTACGTACGCTTGACGGAGAAAGAAAATGGTCATTTGTACCCTTTGTGAAAGTTGGTGATAAAGTTAGGGCATTGGATATTTTAGGCAAAGTACAGGAAACAATGCTTATTGAACACAAAATCCTATGTCCACACGGAGTAGAAGGCGAAGTAACATTTATTGCATCAAATGGTAACTACAGTATAGATGAGGTTGTATGTCGTTTAAGAAACGGTGGGAAGGAGATAGAGATTAAGATGTCCCAAATCTGGCCAGTAAGAAAGAAACGTCCTCCTTTTTCTTATCTTAAGCCTACGGACCCTCTTATAACAGGACAGCGTGTACTTGATTTCTTTTTTCCTTTAGCAAAAGGAGGTTCAGCAATAATCCCTGGAGGGTTTGGTGCGGGTAAAACTGTTCTTCAGCACCAGTTAGCAAAATGGTCAGATGCCAATGTAATAATTTACATTGGATGTGGAGAAAGAGGTAATGAGATGACTCAGGTTTTAAAAGAATTTCCTCAGCTTCTTGACCCTCGCAGTGGACATCCTTTAATGGAAAGGACAGTTTTGATTGCAAATACTTCCAATATGCCCGTTACGGCACGGGAAGCTTCTATATATACGGGAATTACAATTGCAGAGTACTTCCGGGATATGGGGTATAATGTAGCCTTAATGGCAGATTCCACTTCTCGTTGGGCAGAAGCCTTAAGGGAGATCTCAGGACGCTTAGAGGAATTACCAGCAGAAGAAGGGTTTCCTGCATATCTTTCTTCTATGCTTGCAGGGTTTTATGAACGTGCTGGAAGATGCAAAATTACGGAAGAACGAGAAGGTTCTATCTCTATCGTTGGAGCGGTTTCTCCTCCAGGAGGGGATTTCTCTGAGCCTGTTACTGTTCATTCTAAACGATTCGTTAGTGTATTTTGGGCCTTGGATAAGGAATTATCTTCAAAGCGACATTTTCCTGCAATAAACTGGATTCAGAGTTACTCAGAGTTTTTGGACGATATTAGTAAATGGTGGGATTCTCAAGACGAAAAGATAAAATGGAGTGTTTTAAGAAAAGAGGCAATGCTTATTTTGCATGAGGATGAAAATCTTCAGAAGATAGTCCGTCTTATAGGCGAAGACCCTCTTCCTGATACCCAGAAACTCACTATTTTCTGTGCTCGTCTTATAAAAGAAGGGTTTTTGCAGCAGTTTGCCTTTGACAAAAATGATTCTTTTTGCATAGCTAGAAAGCAACTTCTTTTAATGGATGTTATTCTTTACTTTTACAAAAAAGCCAAAGAATTAATTTCTAAGAAGATTCCTGTAGCAAAGATTACAGAGCTTTCTGTAGCTCAGGATATTTTGCGGGCAAAGTTTGAGATAGCCAATGATAAGCTAGAAGAGTTCGAAGAATTAAAAACAAATATAGATAAGCAGTTTGATTATGTGAGGAGAGAATATGAGTGAAAGAGAAGTTTTAGGTGTTCATAGTGTTGATGGGCCTATTGTAGTTACAGAGACTTCTGAAGGTATAGGTTTAGGTGAGATGGTTGAAGTGCTTGTTCCTGAAGGAATAAGGCTGGGACGAGTATTAAGATTAACTCATCATCTTTGTTTTGTTCAAGTTTTCGGCGGAACACGGGGACTTTCTTGTAAAAAAACAGGATTAAGATTCTTAGGAAAGCCGTTTTTATTTACTGTTTCTGAAGATATGCTTGGTAGGATTTTCGATGGCCAAGGTAACCCCATTGATACAGGTCCTCGTATATACACCGGAAAACGCCTTAATGTAAATGGGGCAGCTATAAATCCTTTGGCAAGAGAATACCCTCAGGAGTTTATTCAGACAGGAATAAGTGCAATAGATGGTCTCAATTCCATTATTAGAGGACAGAAAATAGCCATATTTTCTGGAGCAGGACTTCCTCATAATAAAATTGCTGCACAAATATTAAGGCAGTCGAAGATTCTCGAGACGGAAGAGCCTTTTGCTGTTATTCTTGCTGGTTTAGGCCTTAAGAAAGAAGAGGCACACTTTTTTATGGACAGTTTCCGTTCTTCTGAACAGGTGTTAAGAAGTACGATGTTTATAAATTTAGCAGAGGACCCTCCAGAAGAGAGAATTCTTACTCCTCGTCTTGCTTTAACCCTTGCAGAATATCTTGCTTTTGATAAAGAAATGCATGTTTTGGTTATCTTAACGGATATGACTAATTACTGTCAGGCATTAAGGGAAATCTCCAGTTTTCGCCAGGAGTTGCCTTCTCGAAAAGGCTACCCTGGTTATATGTACACAGATTTAGCTTCTATATATGAACGGACAGGAAGAATAGCTGGGAAAAAAGGCTCGATTACTCAGATACCAGTATTGACTATGCCTAATATGGATATTACGCATCCTATTCCTGATTTAACAGGGTATATTACAGAAGGACAGATTGTTTTATCTTTAGCTTTGCACCAGAAAAGTATCTATCCACCGGTAAATATTTTACCTTCTCTCTCGCGCCTTATGAAAGATGGGGTTGGTGAAGGTAAGACAAGGCGTGACCATGTTAACCTGTCTTCTCAGTTGTACTCTGCTTATGCCAGATCCAAGGAAGCAGAGAGTCTTGCTTCTATTATTGGAGAAGAGGAGCTTTCACATACTGATAAAAGTTTTCTTGATTTCGGACGTATATTTGAGGAAGAGTTTATAAATCAAGATTTTAATCAAACACGCTCCATAGAGGAAACTTTGAATTTAGGGTGGCATACGCTTAAGGTTTTGCCACAAAAGGAACTTAACCGGTTAACAAGAGAAGAAATTGAGGAGTTTTATCCTAAAGAATGAGTACTTTTGGTTTTCTTCCTACAAAAGCAAATTTGTTGAAGCTTAAACAAGAGCTTGAGGTTATAAAGGATGGATATAACCTTCTTGATCACAAGCGTGAAGTTTTAATAAGGGAACTTTTAAGAATGGGGTTTGAGATAAAAGATTTAAGGGATAAGCTCGATGAAATCCTGAGAAATACTTACGATAAGTTTTTGCAGAGCAAAAGGAAAATGGGCGAGGAAAAGTTAAGATTTCTTTCTATACTGAAACCGCAATTTCCCTCGGTGAAATCCATAGAAAAAAGTGTTATGGGAGTTCATATTCCGATTTTAAGGTTAGAGGAAGAGTTTAGGGTCAATTTTCAAGCCCCTTCTTTATCCTGTAAGGAATTTGATGAATTTTTAGTTTCTCTTGGAGAACTAGTGCCTTTACTTTTAAGATATGTAGAGGTGAGTTTTTCTCTTTTCAGAATAGGGCAAGAGTTGGTGAAAACCCAAAAACGACTTAAAGCCTTAGAAAACTTTCATATTCCGCAATACAACCGTGTAATTTCGGATATTGAGGCTGTATTGGAAGAGACAGAGCGAGAGGAACTTTTCAGAAACAAGAAAATAAAATCAAAAATCGGAGGAGGATATGGATAAAAAAATACTATTTCTTGTCTTTAGCATAAAGGCAAAAGATGATTTGATAAAGCGCGTTCTAGATATAGCCCAAATGTTGAAAGCAAAGATTATTGCCCTAAATGTTATTGATTTTGAAGTGATGAGACACCTTGCTTCGAAATTAGGAAAGCGTCAGGCAGAGATAAGCGTGGATTTGGAAGAAGAGGGCTGGATGTATCTTTATTACCTTGAAGAAAAAGCTAAAGATAGAGGAGTAAAAATAAACATCATTCAGGAAGAGGGTGTTTTAGAGCGAGAACTTATAAAAGCAGCAGAGAGGTTTTCTGCTGATATGGTTGTGATAAGTAGAGAAGAGCACAAGGGTATAGCAAATTTTAGTAAGTTTGTTGAGTCTTTGCTTGCAAGGATAGGCTGTCCACTTCTTATACTTTAGTGAGTAACTTTAGCAAGTAAAAGGGGGTGTAAAATATGAAAATATCGCAGTATTTAAGGAAGGAATTTTGCGTGATGAATTTAAAAGCAGCCACAAAAGAAGAGGCTATTCGGGAAATTGTTTCGGTCTTAGATGGGCCGGGTAAAATTAGAGACAAGGATAAGTTTATTGAAGATATTTTAGAAAGAGAACAGCTAGGTTCAACAGGAATAGGTCATAATGTAGCTATTCCCCATGCTCGTACTGATGTGGTAGAAGGATTTGTTATTGGGATGGGTCGGTCAGAGAAAGGAATAGATTTCAAGTCTATTGATGGAGAGAAAGTGTATATTATTTTTCTTATGGGTGCCAGTACCAAAGAATTGAATCTATATCTACGGCTTTTGGCTGAACTATCTAAGCTTTTAATGAATTCTTCATTCAGGGAACAGCTTATGTCTGCGCGTAGTAGTAAAGAAGTGCTTGAGGTATTTGAGAAGTTTGAAAAATAACAATATTTTTGTTTAAAGAGAATTTATTAGAGGGTATTTGTAAGTTCTGCTATACGATTTAATACTCTTTTTATTGTATGGTCAGGAGTAGAAGCACCAGCAGTGACACCTATCCTTTTAGCGCCTTTAAACCACACTTTTCTTAAACTTTTTTCGGTTTCTACCCAGTAACTCCTTCTATTTAATGACTTTGATATTTCATATAGTCGTTTTGTATTGCCGCTAGCTCTGGAGCCAATAATAATCATTACGTTATTCTCTAAAGGCATAGTTCTGATTTCTTTTTGTTTCTTTTGGGTAATTCCGCAAATGGTATTAGAAACTTTAAGGTCTTTTATATTTTTTTTTAAGAGGTCGATAATTTCCTTTGTTTTCTTGACATTTTGAGTTGATTGAACTACAACCCCAGCTTTTTTTATGCTACGTATTCTTTTTGTGCAAATATCTTTTTTATCTTCTATTATTAAAGGGCGATTTCTAAGATTACCTGCAATTCCTTTTACTTCAATATGATTCTTGTCTCCAATTATGATGATTGTTCTTCCTTCTTTTTCCATCAAAGAGGCAATCTTATGTATTTCATATACCATAGGACAGGTGGCATCTATTATTTTATATCCTAATTTTTTTGCTTTCTTGACTATATTTTTAGGCATGCCATGTGCCTGGATAAGAAGTGCTTTATTGCTTCCTTTCCTTAGACGGTTTACTTTCTTTATACCCGACTGCTTTATCTCTTTTATAACTTCTTCATTATGGACTATATCGTGAAGCATTTCGATTTGATGTTTAGATTTTGCTATTCTTTTTGCGATATCTAATGCTCTTCTGACTCCAAAACAAAACCCTGCAGATTTTGCTAAAGTGATGATAGTTTTCTTATTCATCGTGGATATGTGGTATATTTTGGTACGATTAGGCTAAACTTAAAAACTGCATCAGCTGATTAGTATTTTTCTTGCATAATACAGGAGTCCATTCTTATATTCTTCCTTCATTCTTGATTGAGTAAGTACTGTTATGGAACGGTTATATAGGCTTTTTATTTCATTTAAAGCATAATTTAAGCTGCCCGTTCGTTTAATAATATTTTGAGCAATTATAAGGTCCTTTTGGGTAAGTTTGCCTTTATTGGTTATTTTACTCAGCGTTGTTCTTTCTTTATGTGTTGCTTTGTTATAGGCATACCATAGAAGAACTGTTTTTTTATTCTCTTCTAAGTCCGTGAAAGAAGATTTACCTGTTATTTTTTCATCACCAAAGATTCCCAGTATATCATCTTTTATCTGAAAAGCTCTGCCAGTATTTATGCCAAACTCACATAATTTTTTGATTTCTTCTCTACGCGCGCCAGCAAGTGTTGCCCCTGCAACTAAAGGAGCAACAAAGGTATAGTAGGCAGTCTTGTAGTCGTAAACCTTATATATTTCACTTTTCTTAATATCTTCTAGTTTGCTTGTACTTAAAAGAAGTTCGATGTATTCGCCGCATCCGGTATAAAAAGCAGCCTCGATGAACTCTATAAGAGCTTTTTCCTTTCGAGAAGGATCTTCTTTTATAGAGAGAAACGATTCAATGGCAATAGCGTACATTACATCGCCAATTATAATCGCTAAATCTTCACCGGTAAATTTAGCCTTATCTTTCCGTTTTATCTCTTTTGCAAGCATTATGTGCATTGTGGGTTTACCTCGTCGAGTATCGGAGCGGTCAACTATATCATCGTGCACAAGCAAAAAGTCGTGGAGAAATTCCATTGAGAGGGCGCATCGGAAAAGATTCTTAGGAGTTTTATTAGAAAATCCTTTATATCCACATATAAATAGAATGGGACGGATTCTTTTGCCTTTGCGTAAAGTAAAGTCCTTTATGTTGCGAAAAAGAGATTCGGATATACGAGAAAGTTTATATCTTTTATCTATGTAATTGATGTATTTTATAAGTTCTTTGTCTAATTTCTCTCTTAGTTTGATAAACATAATTTTATAATACCATAATTCAATATGATATTCAAATTTCCTTCAGTTATTTATTCTCTTGACAGTTTTGTTGAAATGGTGTATAGTCGCTCGTAGAATCTTGCGATTATTATAGAGAAGAAAGTTTTACATTCTGTGTTAGGTAAGATTATTAATTTCTTTTCTGTTGATATCTGGCGTATTCGTGCAAAAGACCTTACGCGTCCACGTTCTTTTTTCATAAATCAGCTACGTATTTTTATCCTTGCCTTTCGTAGATTTTCTGAAGATAAGTGTCAGCTAAGAGCCTCAGCACTCACTTTTTATTCACTCCTTTCTATTGTTCCTGTCTTTGCTCTTGCCTTTGGTGTTGCTAAGGGGTTTGGTTTTGAGAGGATGCTTGAGAGTCAACTTACCAAACATTTCACTGGGCAGGAAGAGGTTTTACAACGGATTATCACATTTTCCAATTCTTTACTCGAGAACACAAAAGGAGGAGTTGTTGCCGGTATAGGGGTGATTTTATTATTCTGGGCAGTAATAAAAGTTTTAGGAAACATTGAAAGTTCTTTTAATGACATTTGGGGAATAAGAAAAGGTCGCAGTATTGGGAGAAAAATAAGCGATTATCTTTCAATAATGCTTATATGTCCTTTTCTTGTAATTCTTTCAACAAGTGCTACGGTATTCATTGCTTCTCAGGCAAAAATGCTGATAGAAAGAGTCGCTTTCTTAGGGACAGTGGGTCCTATGATATTAGGATTACTTAAATTTTTGCCTTATGTTGTAATCTGGGTAGTATTTAGTTTTGTTTATATTTTTATGCCCAATACAAAAGTGGATTTTAAGTCAGGAATTATTGCTGGAATCTTTGCCGGGACACTTTACCAGATTGCTCAATGGCTTTATGTTAGTTTTCAAATAGGCGCTACTAAGTATAACGCTATTTATGGAAGTTTTGCGGCTTTACCTTTATTCCTTATATGGCTTCAGATTAGTTGGCTTATTCTATTTTGGGGGGCGGAGGTATCTTTTGCTTACCAAAACGTAGATACTTATGAGTTTGAACCTGATTGTTTAAAAATTAGTCCTCGATATAAAAAGACTCTTTCTTTATTGGTGGCAACTCTTATAGTAAAAAACTTCCAGAAACCAGCTACCTCTCTTACTGCAGAAGAAATTTCTCATAAATTGGAGATGCCTATAAGGTTGGTGCGTGATATTCTTTTTGAATTAGTAGAGGCTCAAATTATATCGGAAATAAAGCGCGATGACATGAAGGATTTTGCTTATCAACCAGCAGTGGACCCGCACATTATTACTATACAATATGTCTTAGATTCTTTAGAAAATAAAGGAACTAGAGATATTCCTGTCTTAAAAACTAAAGAATTAAATGTAATAGCGGGCGCTTTAGATGAATTTACTGAGGTTATTAAGAATTCTCCTGCTAATAAACTTCTTAAGGAGATATAGTTCTGGACGTCCAAAAGAGTTACGATGAAAAAGTGGGAGTATCGTAAAATAGAAGTAAAAACTGCGAGCTTTTGGTCATGGACGAGTAAAATATCTGATAGCATATTTTATGAGTTGGATAGATTGGGGAGAAAAGGATGGGAGGTGACTTAAGCAATACCTATGTCAAGGATTTTTGGTCGTGCGGACAATGTTGTTTTCGTAATAAGACGGGCACTTGTAGAAGATACCTAAGGGTATCCTAAAAAGAGAGTCAAAAAATGAAAAAAATAGGGGTTTTTATTATAATTATACTAATTATTGTTATTGTAGGTGGCGTCCTCGGTAGAAACATAATAGCTAAAAGTCTTATTTCAGGAGGGATAAAAGTTATAACAGGATTGAGCTTAAAAATAGATAGATTAAATATTGGGATATTTAAACGGATAGTTGATGTTAAAGGATTAAAGTTATACAATCCTTCTGAGTTCTCAGAGAGAATAATGGTTGACATACCAAGGATATATATTGATTATGACTTAGGAGCTTTTTTGGAGAAAAAAATACACTTCAAAGAAGTAACTCTTTACCTTAAGGAATTTATAGTAGTAAGAGATAAAAAAGGTAAACTCAATCTTGATTCTTTAAAAATTGTTCAAGATAAGAAAGCGAAGACAGAACCCAAAGAAAGGAAAGAACAAAAGCCATCTGGATTTAAGATAGATATTCTTAAGTTAAAGATTGGCAAGGTTGTCTTTAAAGACTATTCTAAAGGGATAAAGCCAGAAATAAAGGAGTTTAACATAAATATTGATGAAACTTACAAAAATATAACTAATCCTTATTCTTTTGTTAGTCTTATAGTAACTAAGGCTCTTATGAATACCACAATTGCAAGCATTATTAATTTTGACTTGAATATATTAAAAGACGGTATTAGTGGGATATTAGGAACAACGACGAAAGTAGCTGTTGGTATTGTTGACAAAACTTTAGATGTTGGAGTGGGGGTGGTTGGCAAAACGAAGGAGATTACAACAGAAGGGGTAAAGAAGGCAGCGGATACAATCAAGAATATTTTACCTCTCGGTGGAGATAAAAAATAATATATTAATGCTCCAGCAGCGCAGTATCAAAGGAAGGTGCTGTATGAAATATTTAGGGACAAAATTTGTCGCACTTTTTATGATGTTTACAATTTGTGTGGGTTGCAGTAACATACAAAGCCAAAAGGATAAAGTAGCTGCTTTTCTTTCAGAATATATAAAGTATTCTGCCTATGTGTTCAAGATTATTAATAATCCTAAAAACTTTAAGGCAATAGACATTGGTGATATGTCTATGCTTAATAAAGAAGAACGCGAAAAAATCAATAAATATTTTTCTTTTTTCGCAGACAGGAAAGCTTTTAATGCTGTAACTATGAAGATAGTTTGGGTTGGCATAGCCCCTAAATATAGCATTAACGAGATAAAAATTAATGGCAATAAGGCAATAGCCACCCTTACCGCATATATTCCGGAAAAAGAAAGTAAGTCCGGGCATAAATACATTTTTACTTACCTTATAGTCAAAAAAGGATGGAATTGGCGCATAAAAGAATTAATCGTGCAGAGGTAGATACCCTTCCCTAACATAAATCTGTTGATTCCCTCTAGAAAATATTTCTTTTATCTCTCAATAATTTGCTATAATATTTTCCTATGCCTAAAGTCTATATTAAAACTTTCGGCTGAGCGTTGGTGCAAGTACCGAGAGATGATTTTGGGAATATTGAGGAGTCTGGATGCATATGAAGAGAAGAAGAATTGTGCATAAATCAGGAATTTCATGGTGGAAAAGACTCAAGATGAGTGTCTTTAGGTTGAAACCTACTAATCAGATTCTTTTTTGGGGATTTATTTTTTCACTCGTTTTCAATTTTTTCTTAGGTTATTTATCTTTTCTTTACTATAAGCACTCTGCTAGTTTGGAAAATCAGATTAGCTCGCTAGAGAATGAAAGGAAGATATTGATTGGGCAAAGAGATGCTGCAAGAGAGAGAATTAAGATACTTGAGAATATAAAAAAGTCAAGCTTCTTGGATTATAAGATTAGATCAGTTAGTATAAGAGTACATTTGAAGGACTTATATAGAATAGAGAAACTCAATGATGTTAGGATATTTTGTGAGTTGATAAAGATTGGCCTAAAGACTCCAACATTTTTCATACATATTCCAGATCAAAGTAATATAGGGTTTTTTAGTGGTAAGGAACGGATAAATAAAATAGTGTTGTATGACTCGTGGACAAAGTTTGGCAATAAAGATTATTACAGGTTGCAGACAGGCGTATCTCCAAAGAAGGGGTATGTTGAGGGCATAGTTTATATTCAGACAACGAACAACGATATGCAACCTCAGAAGGTAAGAGATTATGGTGATGTGTTATTAAGATTGGTGGTTAATAAAAAATGTTTGGATTTAATCGAGGCCTTTGAACTTTATCTGAATGATATTCGTATTTTTTACAGGGATAAAAGTAACTGGAAAATAGAGAAAACCAGGTTGGTTGATGTTCTATCGGAGGATTACCGTAAAGGTGAGGAAGGCGTAGCTTCTGAAGAATGGTATTTATTGGGAGAGCAGCGAGAAGATACTATAGGTACAGATCCGTTTAAATTAAAGTTGATACTTCTTTAGAATTTTTAGAAATAACTTTTCTGAAAAGATAAAAAAAGTCCAGCTGCAACTTCTTAAGGGAAAATAGAAGAATATGTTTGACAGAGGAAGGTAGAATAGTAAAATTTATATTGTATAAAAATTTACAATAGTTATTTAGAGGATAACCAAGATGAAAAATAATACAATCAAAAAATACCTCGGCCCGAAGGAAACAGAAGTAATTGCGAGACTCTCTTACGAAAAAGTCTCTTTAGTTACAAAAGAACAGCTTGATAAATGGTTCGGTTTTTCTCCGGAGTTAAGAAAACAGATTGTATTCCGCCTTAAAAATAAAGGAGTGCTTCTACCAATAAAAAGAGGGCTATATTTTTTCTCACCTCTTGAATCAGGCCCTAAAGGGAGCCGCATAAACGAGTTTCTTATCCCGCCGGTCTTATTTCCCAACGGAAACTACTATATTGGCTATTCAACTATGTATAGTTATTATGGCTTTACTGACCAGATTTTTCAGACAATGTATATTCTTAATACATCCTTACAGAGAGAAAAGGTTGTTGGAGGTATGCGATTTAAAATGATTAAGGTATCAGCTAAGAGGATGTATGGTCTAAAGAAGTTAAAAATAAAGAATACTGAGGTAATAGTAAGTGACAGAGAAAGAACCCTTGTTGATTTGATTTATTTTCCCCAGCCTGTGGGAGGGCTAAAGAAGGCGTTCTACATACTGAAGGAAGAGGTGAAATATAAAAAAATAGACATTAAAAAACTTGTCAAGTATGCCGTCCAGTTTCCTTCTGTCTCAGTAAGGAAAAGGATAGGCTTTGTTCTTGATTCCTCAGGTGTAAATGAGAATATCTTGAAACCTTTACTTAAGAGTATCAAAAATACTTCTCTTGTTGTTCTTTTCCCTTCTTCTTCAAGAAAGGGAAGGATAAACAAAAAATGGATGGTGATTGAAAATGCTCCATAATGACAGAGAAGAGTTTTACCGGATTCTTGAAAGAACATCTGCCCAGACAGGGTTTACCCTAAGGCTTCTTGAAAAAGACTATTACATCACAATTGTTCTCTCAAAAATAAATGAGTTAAGCCCAAACCTTGTTTTTAAAGGTGGCACAGCTTTAAGTAAAATATATTACTCTTATTACCGTTTGAGTGAGGACTTGGATTTTACCTTAAGGTTGCCTGAGGTAAAGTCAACAAGAACCACAAGAAGAGATGCCATAAAACCGATAAAAGAATCGTTGAAAGGCTTTCTGAAACAGTTTGGGATGAGTATAGAGAATGTGGAAAAAGCCGGTCACAGAGAATCCACACAATACATCTATTATCTTGATTATGATTCAGTTGTTCTTGAGAAGAAGGAATCAATAAAGCTTGAAATTGGCTTAAGGAAAAATCCAATACTTGCGCCCCAAATAAGGAAAATCAATCATAAGCTTCTTCATCCCTTTACAGGCAAGCCCCTGTTTGAAGCAGGTTCTGTTCTTTGTCTTGTCTTAAAAGAGCTTGTTGCCGAGAAATTAAGAGCAGCTGCAACAAGAGAGGTTATTACAGGAAGAGACTTCTATGATTTAGGATTTCTGCTTAGGGAAGGTTTCAATTTCAAAGACAATGAGCTGATCGAACTTTTTAAAAAGAAACTTGAAGAAGATGGCTTTTCTTCTGATTTGAAAAAATACAGGATTAATCTCGGAAGGAGTGATAAAGAGATAGAGGAGATGAAGTTAAGACTTAATGATGAATTATTTCCTGTTCTTACAATTGAGGAGCAGAAAACGTTTGATATAAACAACGTGCTGGGTCAGTTGAATAAAGTCTTCAAGGGTATAGAGTAGAATGCATTTGTTTGCTGAGATTGTTCATATAACATGAACGGAAAGTTTACAAATCATGAACAGTTTGTTTGTAGAAAAAATTTTGTATGTTGTATAAAAATTTACGATAGTTACTTATAACATAAATATCGTGAAAAATAATACAACGCCATTTTTGGTGTTGATGAGCAGAATTGATATCAGGTAGAGTGCTTGCA
>CAYVYZ010000034.1:0-10961 GCA_964455875.1 uncultured Planctomycetia bacterium
TAAAAGTAACCCTCCAGTATTTGGCTGAGGCGGTTTCTGCATATAACAAAAAGTTTTTGTATCATCCGAAAAGACAGATTAACTTTAATATTTTAGGCAGCGAGAGGAAAATATTAGACTGTATAAATGGTGTTTATTGGGATGAGAAGGTTAACTCTTTGAGCGAGAAATTACTCAATATTATCTCATACCAGGATTATGATCTAATCGGATTCTCTATCACCGTATATTCTGAGGCATTATTATCTTTGTTCATCGCTAAAAGTATAAAGTTATCAAAAGATATAAAAATAGTTTTCAGCGGGCCGTTTACGGCCGTTTACGGCAAAGATTATTTTATGAGGTATCCTTTTATTGATTATGCCATTGCGGGGGATGCTCAGGTTTCTTTCTTGAAACTAGTGAGGTGTCTTGAGAATAAGATTGCTGTAGAGAAGGTGCCTAATCTTTTGTATAGAGAAGAAGGTGTTGTAAGAATTAACGCCAAGGAGGATTTACATATAGAAAATTTCAATATTCCTGACTACTCTGGTCTATCTTTGAATTTTTACCGTTTCAGGACGTATAACATGAAAATTCCTTTGGTATATAGGATAAGCCGCGGGTGCAAGAATAGTTGTGTTTTTTGCATGCGTAAAGCGTGGAATCCCCATCTTGAGTTCAAATCGTATGAAAAGGTAATAGGTGAACTTAGAGAAATGAAGGAGCGTTATAACAGTAATTATTTTTATTTTCAGGATGAGGCAATTAACCAGTCATATGAATATCTTAGAGGGCTTTGTGATGCGATTATTGAAAATAATCTTGATATTAAATGGTTTTCTAGTGTGATAGCAGATGAGCTTGATACCTCTTTAATTAGAAAAATGAAAAAAGCGGGCTGTATGGAAGTAGGGATTGGTTTAGAATCAGCCAGCCCAAGAATAACAAAGAGCATGAGAAAACCGTTTTCCCCAGATAAGATATTGGATGCCGTGAAAAATATCCACAAAGAAGGAATATCTACTTATGTATATTTGATGTTTGGCTATCCTTACGAAAGTTATGAAGATGTAAAGCAGAGTATTAAGTTTATAAAAGAAAACGCTTCTTTCATCTCTAAAGTATGGCTTACGCGTTTTTACTTAAGTAAATACTCTTTTATGTACCACAACCCTGAAGATTTTGGCATTGCAAATATAAGGAAATACGTCTCTAATGATAACTTTTTGTCTTTAGAGTTTGATTCTTACGCGTTTGATGAGCGGAAGGGATTAAAATGGGAAGATAAATTAAGGCAAACAGAGATATTCAGGAAAATGCTTTTTAGAGCGAAGTATAAATATATTCTTTCTAGAAAGAATATATTTAGGCTGATGCCTTTCTGGTTATATTATTGGGCCAGAGATAATATTTATACGTTACATGAGTCTTGGGCGTATAGATTGTTGGAACATTATTATCCTTTAAAAAAAACAGCACATATTTAGGCATTATTATGTAATGTAAATCGATATGAATGCCTTGTGTAAAATCATAAAAGGTGCATATTCTGTAATTGAGAATAAGAAAGTATATACGTATCTAAAAGAACAGATAAGCAATATATGCGGGTCTATATTTAATGTCTCGCAGTGGCATGTGTATGAGAGGGATATTAAAATTAAAGAAGAAGATACAGGATATAGCAAAGGTAAACATTCCAGTATAACAATAAAAAGGATAGCCATAAAATGATATTCATGTATTAAAAAGCATAGCTGGTCCGATTCTTATTAGTATTTTCAAGAAGATGGTACATAAAGGTAAAACTTGCCCTGTGGCATTGTTCAACAATTCTACCATAGGTTATATTTATAAAGGAAGGAGAAGATGCGTCTTTACTGGCTAAGTGTAAGTTGGATGGTGGAGAGTTTATATTACAGATACGTATGTCTTACCCAGCTGCAAGAATAAAGGTATGGGTACTTTAATAGTAGAGAAAAGCCTTAGTTTTCTGGCAGGAAAAGTATATAAGAAAGCGAGGGTTATAGCGAGGAATATTTATGTAATTAGAATTTTTGAGAAATTATGTTTTGCCTATAAGAAGACGATCGCATACTTTAGGTTGTTCGGTTTTAAAATAGTTGTATATTCAGGGAATAAAGTTTAAAACTTATTGTTTTACGAATAGAAATAAAGTATTATTATGGCTGTGGATATCAACAGTTGTTTATGCTCAATATTATAGTACCTGCTTACAACGAAGAAGGTTCTGTCAAAGACGTTCTTAAGGAGCTTTTAAATAGTAAGCTTAATGGCAGAATTATTGTAATAGATGATTCCTCATCGGATAATACACCTCATATTCTGTCCAGCTTCTCAGAATTTAGCAAAAATATTACCGTAGTGTTGAATAAATGTCATAAAGGTTACGCCGAAGTAATAAAACAGGGGTTTAGAATGACAGGTTCTAAGGATATTATTGTAGTTGTGTCCGCCGATTGCTGTGACGATGTTTCCCTGATAAAAAAAATGTATGAACAGGCCTGTCGCGGCAAAGATATTGTATGCGCGTCCCGCTATGTTAAGGGGGGTAAAAGAATAGGGGGCCTCTTGTTAAAGTCTATAGGCTCGCGGGTTGTCAACAAAGTGCTGCATTGTCTTACAGGAGCACCATGTCATGATTTCACTAATTCTTTTAAGATGTTTCATAAAAAGGTCATCGATTCCATAGAAATAGAAAGTAGAGGATTCGACATATTTGCTGAATTGACGCTAAAAGCTTATCTGCAAGGATTTACTATTGTAGAGATGCCGACTATATGGAGAGAGCGCGACAGTGGCAAGTCGCATTTTAGTTTGTTTAAGGATGGAATAGGTTATTTAAGGTGGATATTGTATGGGTTAAAATATATTGTCTTAAAGAAACGCAGAACTAATAATTTTGTTTGAACGTTTGAATATTTGCTGAAAAATATTCCGAGATTTATTGTTTATTGTAGTATTTTAATAAGTCTATAAATATAGGATTATGAAAAACAGCAGAATATCGTCGGTATTAAAAAATAACTGGGGGTTGTTGATTATTCTTTGCGTAACATTAGGCCTTGAAATTCTGGTGGCGGTTCAAAGAAGTATGTGGGTTGATGAGTTCTTTAGCTGGGCGGTTGTTGAAAGACCGATTACCGATGTTTTGTTTTTAAGTAAAGAATTTTGCCGCTGGTATATGAATAGTTTCCCCCCTCTCTATGAAATAATGGTACATTTATTCCTAAGTATTATACATAATGATAATGTATTGGCTTTAAGGTTTTTGTCAATTGTTTCTTTCTTAGCAACAATTATTCTTGTTTATAAGTTAACATACATAATTTCTAAGAATAAAACATCTTCTTTACTGGCGTCTTTCTTCATCGCATCTAATCCTGCTTATTTTTTATATGGAGGGATGCTGCGCGGATACGCATTCCTTTCGCTTATTACTGTGATGTCTTTTTTATTAATCCATAGTTTTTTCAATAGACACCGCAAGATTAAATTTCTTATATTTATTAGTCTTTCTTGGGTTGCTATGATATATTTGTCATACTTTTCGGTGTTGATTATCTGTATCCAGGCGTTTTTCTTACGTTTCTATATCCTGCGTTCAGGGGATAAGAAAATATATTATTATTTTTTGTTTTGTTTTTCTATACCGTTTATTATTTTTATCCCCTGGGCGCATAATCTTGGCACGGATATCTTTATAGAAAATATAGGACGAGGGGGAAATGTATTATCGCACATCAATCTTACTTCTGTTTTGTATATTTTATCAAAAGGAAATTGGATTCTTCTTGTACATCTTGTGTTTATGCCTTTCAGCCTGTTTTATTTTTATAAGTATAGTAAGGGTATAAAATCAGAATCGAAGATATTCATTGTATTGATAGCTTCATGTTTTTTATTGTATATCACAGCGATGGCATTTTTATTATTATCAAGAAGCTTTTCAAAAGTTGATTCTCCGCTCTATATACGGTATGTATTGCCGGTATTTTATATTGCGTTTGTATTAAACAGCGTCTTTGTTGTTTCTAAAAAGAGGGCTGTGGGGATTATACTATCTGTTCTTTGGGTATCGCTTTCTATGGTTAGTTTCTACAGTAGCAAATGTTATACACCAAAAGGAGCTATTTTTGATATAAAATCAGTAGCCGCGTACATTAAAAAATGTAATTTCCATAATCAGAAGACAGTATTATTTTTTGAAGATGCTATGGTGGTTCCAGGATTTCTTTATTATTATAATCCCCGATATGCATATATGGCCACTGTGCCATTTTACGGAAACGTTAGTAATATCAATAGGATTTTGGATAATAAAAATATTACTATTATTCGCAATATTATCGGAATAAATTATTACCCTATTAGAACCACTTTAGAAAATAATTACGATGTACTTGTTATTATTGATACGGATTATTTTGAGAATCTGGGTTGTAATGTATGTGGTGCAAGTTACAGCGGCAAAGGTAATTTTATTCATGATATTGGAACATTCATCAAAAATATGCATTTAGAATATAGGTTAAAAGAGAAAAGGAATTTTCATGGTTTTACTGTTGTTATGTATGAAAAGATATAAATATAATTAAAAGAGAAGGCAGGGAGTTAAAATAAACAGTCATGGATAGAATTCTTATTGTTTCTAGGAAATATCCTTCTTCTGAAAAGTAAGACGCAATAATTATTTATTTAAATATCTATATATAAATTGAGATTGTCAATGAGCGTAATTTGGATATATTGTGTGTCCGTCTTCAAGAAGGGCTAAAAAGAAAAAATAATGGCGATACGGCTGCGGTACGGCTTTATACCGCTTGTAATTTCATAAGGTTGCTTAACGAAGCGGGGTTTAAAGTAGAAAACCAGTGAGCTGCCCAAAGATAAGAATAATTAACTGCCGTTATAAATATTTTACCGGAGCTGATTATAGATACATTGTTCCTTGTGAGGTATTATTATCCTTATTTAGTGTTAAAACATAAGATTGTTAAGATATTAAGGATATAATGTCGTATAAGATAAGCAGAAAAAGAGCGCTCAGATCTACATATACGGATATATTGCCTTTTTCCGTAATAAGACAGCTAAAACTATTCTTTAAAATTAAACATGGATATCATCTGGATTATCCGCGGCAGTTTTGGATTGAAATTACCAATGAGTGCAATTTAAAATGTATTATGTGTCCTGTTTCTAATGGGTTAAAAAGGGAAAGAATGTTTATGAGCATGGATGTTTTCGCAAATATTATTGACCAAATATATATGGTTAAGCCAAGAATTATGCTTCATGTGGCAGGAGAACCGTTACTTAATAAAAACTTATTTGAAATGATAGAGTATGCGAAGAAACGGGGCTGTTGGATAGGAATACACACAAACGCTGTCTTGCTTACTGAAGAAATGTCTATGCGGATTCTCGATTCATCATTGGACTATATTTCTTTTTCATTTGATGGTTGTACTCCTCAAACTTATGAAAAAATACGTATAGGAGCAAAATTTGAACAGGTGAGGTCCCAAATTGAAACATTCTTGAAATTGCGTTATAGCAGAGTCAAGGTTAAACGTCCTTTTACACGTATTGAAATTCTTTTGATGGAGGAGACAAAAGCAGATATCCATGATTTTATTAAATATTGGCAGGCTAGGAGAATAGACAGAGTTAACGTAAAGTTAGCTGGGACATGGATTGGGCTGGTAGATTCCCGTAGGTCAAGAAAGGCAAAACATTTTGGTCATAAGCCCTGTAGAGATATATTTTGTAAGTGTGCAATACTCGTTGATGGGACAGTAGTGCCTTGTTGTAATGATATTGAGGGACGAATGCCATTGGGTAATATTCTTAAGAAGTCTTTTAATGAAATATGGAATGGTATATTTTATAATCGTTTAAGAATACAGCATTTGAAAAACACTATACCAGAAAATATTATTTGTTATAACTGTGGCTTTAGATTCTCTTGGTGCCGAAGTGAGCAAATTACACAATGGTTTCTAAGACAATTTTTGTGACATGTGCTTTCTATATATAAAGTCGATGTTGTAGCTCTTTGTCGGTTGTTTATATTATTGGTAAATTGGGATTAATGTATCATAGAATATGCATAATAACAAAAGATAGAAGTAATGTATTGTTTCCGTTGGATTCTATGTTCTTGGTGAGTATAATATAATTCTCAACGAAGAGTAAACTCGGGATTATAGAAACAAATGAACCCTAATTTAAGGTTTGTAAGAGTCTCAGAGGAGAATATTGAGAGGCTGGCTGAGGGCATATCAGAATTGCATTTGGCGGCATTTGGTAAAAGATTTGACCGGGATTACTGGCGGTGGCGTTACCTTGAGGGGCCTGTTGGCAGGGGTAATTTAATAGTTGCCTTACGGGGTGATAAAGTTGTGGGGAAGTATGGTTTGACTTATTTGCCCCTTATTGCAGGTGGTAAAGAAACCATGGGCGGATTGATGGAAATTTCTATCCATCCGCAAGAGAGATCGTGGCAGTGTTATAAGGGGTTGGTGAGAGCAAGTATCGCCGAAAGCCAAAATGATAAATTAGCTTTTCGTTTTGGGATTATATCATCTCGTTTAGTAGAGATGAACCGCCGTCTTGGAGTATTAGTTTTAGGACGCATTCCGTTTTATATAGGAGTTATTAATGTTGCTAAGCTCTTGGAAGGATGTTATGTGTCCTATCCTTTGTCTTTGAGCGGGTGGCTTGCTCAACCATTTTTAGGTTTAAGAATCAAGAAGAAAGATAATTACGGATTAGATATTCGTTCTGTAGAACAATTTGACAGTTCTTTTGATGAATTATGGAATACAATTGCTAAAAACCGCAATATTTCTGTTATCAAGAATGCTAAATACCTTAATTGGAGGTATGTTAGGTGTCCTTCTCGTAAGTATAGACGATTGGTAGCGTATCGAGATAAAAGGATGGACGGTTTTATAATTTTTTGTGCTACCGACCCGCGGCATAAGAGCTTTATGTTTGAGCTTATGGCTCGCAACGATGACTCCTTAGTTATGAAAGCATTAATCTCGCAAATGCTTAAAGAATTGAAGAATGAGGATAAAAGCCATGTGTTAGCGTCTTTCCCCGCTGAATCGCCTGTAGCATTTGTTATGAAAGAAGCAGGTTTTAAGTCTTGGGGGACAATGTTATGGCCCATGTATGCGGTAGTTGCTTTAGAGTCATCGAGAGAGATGTATCAAAACACTACTTTAAAGAATTGGGATTTTAGTCTTGGTGAGTGGATGGTGTATTGAAATTTCCTCTGTTGGAGTCATCGCAGTGTAATATTATATTTGTTATATTCTTGTATTAAAAAGGATTGATTATAATGCAATGGAAAGATTACATTTTTTGGGTTACACTCCCGGCCGGTATCGATAATTTGGGTATATTTGAAGAATCTAAGGGTCTGGCTGAGCCGCTTATTGACTTACGATACGGCTCAGATAGTTATAAAAGGTTTATTGTACAGAAAGCCATTAGTGCCGGGTTAGAGAGTATTACGCTTTTCCTTGACCATCAAGATAAAGATATTAATGGTTTTCTATTGAAGATTCTTCCCCGCGACTCGCGGGTAATCTTAACGTTAGAAAACTATAAACAGGATGTTGTTAAGCTGTTCATTAACAGGTTTAAAGCGAGTGATATTATTACAGGGGTAGAGGTAGACAGCAGGAGTGAAGCTCAGGATGCAGTTATTGCCGGTGCCGATTTTATAGTTATTTCCGGTAATGAAGCTTATGGCTTTGTTTCCGAGAAAACCAGTCTTATTCTAACGCAGGAGATTACCGAAGAGTTGGATGTGCCTGTGGTAATTAGAGGCAGTTTAGGGCCTCAAGGGTCAGCAGCGGCATTAGCAGCAGGTTGTTCAGGGTGTATTTTGGATTCTCAAGTATTGCTGCTTGATGGTTCTTTCCTAAATGGTGAGATAAAAAAAGTGCTTTCAAACATTTCACCTCATGACACAGTTTTAGTCGGTGAGCTTCTCGGTTGCCCTTTTCGCGCTTTTTATAGAGACAAATCCAGTGAGTTTCAGGAACTTATAGAATTAGAAAAGAAACTATTTATGAATAACAGTTCCCCTGAAGAAAAAAAATCCCGCTTCAAGAAAGCTTTAAAATCAGTTATGCTTAAGGGCTTTCAGGATGATTCGGTTATTTTGCCTGTAGGGGAAGGAATTGTTTTCGCACAATACTTTGCCAAGAAAGGTTTAAGTGTTAGAGAAGTGCTTAAAATATATCATTCCGCTCTAGCCCAGTCCATTGGTAAGACGCGTGATGTTTTCCCTTTCGTGCCAGATTCTTTATTCTCTAGGTATCATCATATTAAATATCCGCTTTTCCAGGGACCTATGGCATATATTACGAATAATCTGAGATTTATTCAAAAGGTTGCTCATTCTGGGGCTTTACCCTTTATATCATTAGCAGGATTGTCTAAGAATGACACAGAGAAAGTATTAAAAGGAGCCCGGTCCGTATTAGGAAAAAGTCCATTTGGGGTGGGTATTGTGAGTTTTTCATCCGTAGATAAAGTTGAAGAACAGATTGATATAGTATTAAAAAACCCACCCGATTCCATTATTCTTGCAGGTGCTAATGCTAATTTAGCTAAAAGGTGTGAAGAGGCAGGTATCAATACTTATCTTTATGCTCATTCTCTCGTGCATATAAAGAATTTGCTTGATGAAAAAGTGCAAGGCATAATTCTCGTTGGCTATGAGGCGGGGGGGCATAATGGTATTTTAGGGTCTTTAATCTTATGGGAATTGTGTGTAATGGAATTTCTTGAACGTCCTCTTGCTGATGTGGTTTCAACCAGAGTTGTTATTGCAGGTGGAATAGGCAGTTCCAAAGGGTCATTGATGGCAGCAGTTCTGTTCTCGTCCCTTTTTGATTTAAATATAAAAATAGGGATACAGATTGGCACGGCTTATCTTATGACAGAGGAAGCCCTTAATTCAGGGGCAATTAATGAGGAATATCAAAGAGCTGTTCTAAACTCTGATTCAACTATTGTTTCTGGCAAGTCTGTTAATCTACCAACGCGGTGGCTTCGTACGCCTTCGGCGCACAAAATCATTGAACTTGAATTACAGCGGAAGGATAACGTTTCATTACCGGATGGAAAGGTTATTTTAGAAAAGCTTGTCGTTGATAACCTGCGAAAGGCATTGGGGCATAAAAAGACAATAAAAGATAAGGACAACAGTGGGGGATATATGTGCGGTCAGGTTATTACCTTGCAGAGTAAATCCCGTAAGATTAATGAACTCAACGAAGATTTAACAACTAAAGCGCAGGAGCTTACCCGCAAGGTTCCTTATCCCCAGCCGATGTTAGATGAATTGAATGGTGCAATTGCTATTGTGGGAATGGGTTGTGTTTTCCCTGATGCTAACAACGTAGAGGAGTATTGGCGCAATATCTTAAATCGCCATTGCGCTATTTGTGAGTTATCTCCTGAACGTTGGGATCACGATTTATATTATGACCCTGAGCGTAAATTCTATAAAACGTATTCTAAAATAGGCGCTTATATTAAAGGATTTAAGAAGGACCCTTTAAAATTCAGAATTCCTCCGGTATCGGCTCCATTTATTGACCGGGTGCAATTTCTTCTGCTGGAGGCAACATATCAGGCTCTTGATGATGCCGGGTATCTTAAAAGAGGCTTCCCCCGTGATAAGACAGCTGTTTTTGTAGGGTGTAATCCCGGAGGCGGTGAAATGAGTGTCAAGCATCATATTTGTTTTCGTTGGCCGGAGTTTGTAAAAGCATTAAATTCTACAGAGGAATTTAAGAGGCTTCCTAGAGAGCTTAAAGATTCCATTATCACTAAAGCAGAGGGTTTCTTTAAGAAGGATATGCCCGAACTTTCTGAGGATACCTGTGCTGGTATTTTTGGAAGTATTACTGCCAGCCGCATCGCGCATTGTTTTAATTTGAAAGGTCCGACTGCCACACTAGATGCGGCCTGCGCCTCATCTCTGGCGGCAATAGAAGTGGGAATCAAAGGTTTGCAGGAACGGCAGTTTGATTTTGTTTTTGCTGGGGCTGTGAATGGAGGATTGGAAGTAGGTACGTACATATTTTTTTCGAGCCTCGGGGCTATTTCCGGTAAAGGTTCGTTTCCTTTTGATGAGCGTGCTGATGGAATGGTATTGGGCGAGGGAGCGGGAATGATTTTGTTGAAGCGTTTGGATGATGCTCTGCGTGATGGCGACAAGATATATGCCATTATTAGGAGTGTAGGAAGTTCGAGCGATGGACGTGTTAAAGGTATTACTGCTCCTGATGTAGAAGGCCAGATGCGTGCTCTTAAACGCGCTTATGATAAAGTCCTGTTTTCTCCTGATACGGTTTCTCTTATTGAGGCACATGGTACTGGTACTCGAGTAGGAGATATAACAGAACTTAATTCAATTAGTAAATTTATCAGGAAGTATTCCGGAAGAAGAAAATTTATTGGGATAGGTTCAGTAAAGTCTATGGTTGGTCATTTGAGGTCAGCCGCGGGAATAGCAGGAGTAATTAAGACAGCGCTTGCCTTGTACCATAAAGTTATTCCTCCTACTATAAATTGTGAGAACCCGCGTAAAGATTTTGATTGGGATAGTGCCCCTATTTATTTAGTCACTGACAAAAAAACATGGGGAGATGAACGGTTGCCTCGAAGAGCGGGGGTTAATTCTTTTGGTTTTGGAGGGATCAACTATCATCTTATTCTTGAAGAAGCACCGCAGTTGGATTATGTGGTTGGTAATGATAGGAAAAGAGTTAGGCTGCCAGCAGAATTTCTGATTTTTCGTGCAAACTCAAGGCAAGAATTATTTAGTTTTGTAAAAGATGCTTATGAAACATTAATTGTGAATAAAGATAGTGTGAATAATTTCTGTAACGATATTATAGGAGATTCTTCTTCAAGAGGAC
>CAYVYZ010000034.1:10971-19007 GCA_964455875.1 uncultured Planctomycetia bacterium
GGACCCGCATTGGCAGTCGTTGCTGCGACGAAAGATAAGCTCATTGAGCATCTTAAGAAAGCACAGAAAGTAATAGAAAATGACTCTTGTTCACATTTTTTTAGGGCCGATGGTTTGTATTTTAATGAGAGACCTTTGCGCGATGACGAAAAAGTTGCATTTCTTTTCCCTGGTCAGGGGGTCCAGTATCTGAATATGGGAGGGGATCTGCCGCAATATTTCCCGATAGTGAAGGAAATGTTCCATAAAGTTTTTTGTTTTTTACCTCCAAACATAGCGAAATTTTTACCTTCGATGCTTTCTAATGAAGATGGCGCGGAGTTCTTTGATAAAGACGATTACTTAAATAATCTTCTTATGCATCCCAGGTATAATCACCCTGCGGTAATAGCTTTAGGAGCAGTGGTTTTAGAAGTATTATTGCGAGTTGGTATAAAACCCGATGTAGTTGCTGGGCACAGCTTAGGGGAATATCTTGCTTTGTATGCTGCTGGTGTTTTTGATCTTGAGACACTTATCAAAATAGTCACAACGCGAGGCGAAGATTTTGGCGGTAATGACTTTAATAAAGGGGTTATGGTAAGCGTGGGTGCTTCAGCGGACGAAGTAAGCGAGATGTTAAAGAAGTTTAAGAATGTTACTATTGCAAATAAGAATTGCCCCGTACAGACTGTTATATCAGGTGATATGGATGCGGTTAAGAAAGTTGTCTCTTCTTTTGAGCGACGAGGAATTTTGTGCAAACAGTTGCCAGTGGTGGGGGCTTTTCACAATCCTTCTCTGTATAGGTGTGTTGATTCTTTTCGACAGTTTCTTTGTGGGTTCAAAGTTCGCCATCCAAGATTGCCTGTGCAATGTAACCTTACGGGTAAACCATATAGAGTGGACAAAGATTTCTCCTCTTATCTATGCGATGCTTTATCTAAGGAGTTGGTGTCTCCTGTAGAGTTTATAAATAATATCTTATCACTGTATGAAAGTGGAGTTCGTTTATTTATTGAAGTTGGACCTAAGTCTACTCTCTGTTCTTTTGTAGATAATATTTTAAAAGACAGGCCCCATTTGAGTGTTGCTACTAATGTTCCTACAAGAGGAGCTACGTTACAGTTGTTACACGCTATGGCTTTCTGTGCCGCTTGTGGTTTACCTGTTGATATTGACGCAGCTTTCCCTAAGCTGAATAGAGGCAGAATAAGCAGGGGATTGCCTGCTAAAATAGATGTGTATAGCGAAAGAGAAAATAGCATATCGGTGAGAAAGAAAAGTATTTTTGAGGAAGACGGTTTTATAAAAGAAACTTTGGCAGACCAAAAGGTTGATATGATAGAGGAATACATTAATAAGCGCAGGGACTTTCTAAAAGAGATGGTGCGTCTTGATTTTAGGCATTTTATTGAGAAAAATATTGTTGCTTCAGAAGTTAAGGAGAAACCAGAGGTTAGGCGTATAGACCCCATTGAAGAAAGGGTTGTTGAGATTATTTCAAGAAAAACTGGATATCCTCCCGAAGCTATTGATATTGATTTTGATGTGGAAGCGGAATTAGGGTTGGATTCTATTAAGCAGGTAGAAGTTATACAGGAGATAGCAAAAGAGTTTAATATTGATTTTGGTAAGGATATCAGGTCGCAACGTTATCATATCACTACACCACGTAAGCTTATAGAGCTCTGTAAAACGCTTATGCCCAAAGGACATCTTTTAAAAGATGAATACGAGTCTAAAGAATTCATGATGCCTTCCACGTTAAGCACTCGAAGGGAAGAAGCATTACATACTAACTGTTATCGGTGGATATGTAGAAAGATAAAGATGCCTTTAACAGGAAAAAGAGAACCAAAGTTGCTTGCCGGAAAACGTATATTATTGTTATGTGAAGACGATAAGTTAGGGAGGCTTTTAAAAGAACACATAAGAAGAGAGGGAGCAGATGTTTATATACTTATGCCACAAAGTGCATCTAAGAAATTATCTTATGACTTCGATTTAGTGCTAAATCTATGGAGTTACTCTAATAATGAATTCTCTTTCAAAGACGATATTGAGGTTTGGTGGGAGAAGATAAAACGTCATGCAAAACATATTTTTGAGATATGCAAAGGAATTTCTCGTTATTTGCAGGAGGAGGGAGATAGACATATTAGGTGGGTCGAAGTTACTGCCCTTGGAGGAGATTTAGGCGCGAGTTTTGTAGAATGTATTTCCTCATCAGCCGGTATTAATTTAGGTATAACTCGGTGTCTTGCCTGCGAATTCCCTAAGCAATTTGATTGTTTGTATCTTGATTTTAGTCCCCACCAGTTGCCGGAAGAAGTCGTTAGTTGTGTGGTTGAAGAGCTAATGCACAAGAAAATGCATACTGAGGTTGGTTATATTGGCAAAGAGAGATTTATGATTACATGGGAAAGAGATAATAGTTTGGTCAACGATAATATTAATCTTGATGAGCATAGTGTAATATTAGCTATAGGCGGAGCAAGAGGTATCACCGCAAGTGTTTGTCGGAAGATAGCCCAAAAGACAGGCGCGAGGTTTATTATTGTAGGGCGAGCACACGTTTCGTTAGATAGTGATGAAGAGCTAAAGCGCCCTATTGCTTTTGATGAGGCACGGAAGGAAATACTGCAAAATATGCGGCAGGAGGGTAGACAGATTATTCCGGCAGAAATTGACCGTTTAGCATGGAAGATGGTATGGGACCAGGAACGACAATGGAATATTAAATATCTAAGTAAGATTAGTAGTGAGGTTGTTTATCGACAGTGCGATATTACAGATTTTGCTCAAGTGACTAGATTAATCGAGGAGATAAAAGATAGATATGGGAAAATCGATCTTGTTATTCAGGGAGCATCGGATTTGTTGGAGAAAGCAACAGTAGATATCAATATAGAAGAGTTTACTGAAAGGATGAAATCCAAAGCATTGGGCACTGCCTCGCTACTTGTAGCACTTTTAAAGATTGATGTGGGAGTATTTATTAACTTTTCCAGTGTAGCTGGCCGTTGGGGGAACAAGGGGCAAGCTGTCTATGCTGCTGGACACGAAGTGGCAGCAATACTTGTTTCTGGCATGCGTAAGTTACGAAAAGGAAGGTGGATTAATATCTTTTTTGGGCCATGGTTAGGGATAGGGATGATTCGGATTGGAGCAGTTATGGAACGTCTTTTTGCTAAAAAGGCAGATTTTATTACAGAGGATGCAGGAAGTGCATTTTTCATAAAGGAGTTTAGTAGTGGAGCTAATCATAATATTGCGTTTTGTGGAAGAAGTTCGATACGAACTTTAGATGTTGAGGAAGAAGCTGAGCTTTGTACTCTGCTAGATAATGTTGAAGTTATTTCATCTGATATTGCTAAAGGGAAAAGGTTGTTTGACTTAAAGCGTGATTATTTTGTTGCAGACCATTATGTTTATTATAATACACCTATTTTACCAGGAGTTGTTGGTCTTGAGATGATAGCTCAGACAGCCTCTGTGTTAGTCCCCAAAGGATTTCTAGTAACAGATGTTGAAGATATTCAGTTTCTTAGTCCAGGAGTATTTCTTCGAAGAGAACCTAAAGAGTTTTATACGCGTGTAACCATTCTATCAAAAGAAGCGAATATGTTATGGTGTAAAGGAGAGGTATTTAGTTTCTTTACTGTCCCGGGTGGAGGAGGTTTTAAAGAGAAAGTACATATGCGTTGTAAGATTAAATTTGGGCATCGTTTGATTCCTCCTCTACCTTCACTTCTTGTTGTAGATGTTGGTCTGGGAAAGTGTGTTGTTGATGCTGCTCCTGTATGGGATACAAAAGCACGTTGTCGTCGTCTTGGTGTATTTCGCAGTATAAAAAGTTTTAGCTCTGTTACACCTTATGAGATTACGGGGGAAGTTCGTGGGGCGAAAGTTGATAAATTTGGACCGCATCCTTTTCTGAATAATCCCATCTGTTTAGACGGACTAATAGATATGGTAACTTTCTTGACTGATATCTTTGAAGAAAGTGGCGCCTATATAATTGAAAAAATTGAATCTATTGAGTTCTTTGACACAAACAGCCCTGAAGGAGAAAGATTTTGTCATACATCGGTAAGAAAAATAACGAATGATTGTATTGTGTATGATGTTGAGTCTATAGATAATAGTGGTAAAGTTGCCGAAAGGATAAAAGGCATCCGTCGTCCAATACGCAGAGACATTAAAATAAAATTGACAGAACCGATTTGGGATACTTTACGCGAGAATCCACGCCAGAAAGATATAAAATCCCTTCTAAACTACGAGGATAAGTTGATTTTTGCCCAGGCAAAAATTCCTCTTGTCCATAGTTCATTAAAAGCCAATGGCTCGAAGCTCCTTAAGATGTATCTTACTCCAGAGGAGGAAGAGTTTTATTATACCTTAAAGCATTTCAAAAGACAGCGGGAATGGCTGGCTGGACGCATTGTTGCAAAACGTGCCGTACAGGTTTATCTTGGTAAGAATTCGCCCGTCCCCTGCACTATCGAAATAGGAAAATTATCTGATAACAAGCCGTATGTTGTTATTAAAAACAATAAAGTAAACTTAGCTGTTCCGTATATTTCTATATCGCACAGTAACGATGTAGCAGTAGCCTCTGCCTCAGCATATCCCGATATTGGTATAGACGTAGAAAAGGTTAAAGAAAGTATTTTAGAGATTGCAGATGAATTTTCAAGTCCAGGAGAGATTGATATAGTGACAGAAAATACAGGGTTTAGAAAAGAGTCGTTGTTGACAATTATTTGGGCGATAAAAGAAGCGGCCAGGAAAGTAATTGGCCCCGGCAGATGTTCAATGAAAGAATTGGTTATTAAAAATGTTTATAAGCGCGATGATTATTTAATCGCCCGACTTCATTATTGTAGTAAGGAATACATAGATACCGTAGGTTTGATTGAAGATGGTTATGCTTATGCTGTTAGCCGTATCGTGACTAATAATAAAGATAATATCTAGGAAAGTGAATATATGGGTGGAATAATATTTGATGACTTGGTTGAAATACTTAGCCAATTTGTTGATTTATCCGGGATTAATATCGATGAGAACTCAATATTGGGCGAAGACGTTCCTGTTGATTCATCTGAGATGCTTCGTTTCCTTTCGCGTGTTGAGTCACGATATGGAATTCGGTTTAATCCAAAAGATATTTTAGGTATGAGTACATTAAGAGATGTTATTGATGTGATTCGGTATCGTACGAATAAGAAAGATTGATAGTGGCTATACCCCTTTTTATAAAATTTATTTCTGATTTAGCAAAAAGTCTGTATAGATTCTATTGTGTTGACAGCTGGGGTCTTCGTGCTATACAGGATAAACGCTTTAAACAAACTTTAGAATATGTATATACAAATATTACTTTTTATAAGAATAAGTTCTTACGCAGTAAAGTTGAGTTAAACAAGATTACAAATCTGGACCAAATAAAGGAATTGCCGTTTACTGATCCTGACGATTTGTTTTCTAAGCCACCAAACCTTCGTGCCAATACAAAAGATATATATGTTAAGTTGCGCTCAAGCGGCACTACAGGGCGCCCTAAGGACGTATATCTGTCAGCATTTGACTGGGGTTATGTAAGAAGATTAGCGTATTTACGTATGTTTTTCTCAAGTGGTTGTTTTCCTTTTCACAAGACTCTTTTTTTGACTCCTCATCAGTCATCTTTTCACATTAGAGGCAAGTGGTTTCATAAATTAGGACTAATGCGGGAACATATTTCCTGTTCTTATAATCCTCGGCATGCTCAATCGTTCTTGTTTAGTCAGTATAAACCTGATGTTCTTAATTGTTTGACTGCCGATGGTATAGCGTTGGCAGATTTTATAAAAAGTGATCATAAGGTATTTAATCATAAGGCAAAATATATATTTACTACAGGAGAGATATTAACTGATAAAGATAGGCAAATAATGCTTAGTGTTTTAGGCAAAAGAATAGTTGATTTCTATGCAAGCACAGAAGCTGGTATTATCGCATGGGAATGCCTTAAAGGCGGAGGATACCACATCAATGCCGACCAGCTTTATGTGGAGATTGTTAACGGCGATAAACTGTGTCGTGATGGCGAAGCTGGAGAAGTAGTATTAACCACTTTAACACCGTGCTGTTCACCGTTAGTGCGTTATAGAACAGGCGATATAGCTGTTATGGAGTGCGGGAAGTGTAAGTGCGGCAGCTGGTTTCCTCGTTTGTCTCGTATACATGGCAGGAAAAATGATTTTCTTACTAATACAAGAGGAGAAAAAATATCTCCTTATATATTAATGGTTGCTATGGATAACATTAAGGAAGTTAAGGAGTATAGAATTTATCAGAGTGGACGGGGGGAGTATACTATTTATTTGGCGTTTGATGCTAATGAAATTAGCAGGTCGCTTGTAGAGAGACGTGTTAAAGAAAAATATATTAAAGTTTTTGGGCCCGGTAGTATAATATCTATCGTTGATTTATCTAATTTGCCAACATTTGATACACGAACAAAAGGCAAAGTGATAGCATCATATATTGACGAAGATGAGGTTAAGGATTAGCACATTTTTCCGCAGACCGCATAGCATGCCAAATGAAATTATGATAGAAGTTACTCATAGATGCAATTTAGATTGCACTTTTTGTTTTAATAAATTGTATATCAAACGCGGAGAGCATAGAAGAGAGCTGGATACAAGCTCTGTAAAACAAATAATTGATAAGATAAAAATATCTGGCGTAAAGATAGTTAGGTTTACTGGCGGCGAACCTCTTCTTCGGGATGATATTTTCGAGCTGATGGCGTATGCGCACGGAAAGAAGCTTAAAGTTTGGCTCAATACCAATGCGACATTAATCACAAGACATAACGTCGGGAATATAGTTAAATATGTAGATAATGTATTAGTGCCTTTGAATGCTTATAACAGTAAAGATGAAGAGGAAATAACAGGTAAGAATAGTTTTAATAGTAAAATTAGAGGAATTTTGCTTTTGAAAAAGAATGGAATTAAATATTTAAGATGCGGCACAGTTGCTACTAAGGAAAATATATATAATCTGGAGAAATTTCACCATTTGGTTAAAGAGATAGGATTTTCAAGCTGGGAGTTATTTAGGGTGATTCCTTTGCCAAAGCAACCCGCCCCTTTGAATAATGAAGATGTAGAGAATCTTATCGAGAAGCTTATTAAGATAAACCACAATTCAAAAAGCAATTATAAAATTGCTAATGCCATTCCCTTTTGCGCTTATGAACCCGAGAAAGTAAGCAGAGTTGCCTGGGGAGCGGTTTTTGATGACGGGCATAGTCGTTTTGTGATAGACCCTAAAGGGGATGCAAGACCAATGTATTATTTGTTGGAAGATATTGGTAATATTTTCCAAAGCGATATATTGAGAATATGGAATAGTAGGTTTATGAAAGAAATGCGAATGTTGCGGTATGTATCTGAAGAATGCAAAGGATGTAAATATATTAAAATGTGTAAAGGTGGAAGTATAATAGCATCAAAAATTGTAAAGGGAAATTATAAAGAACTAGATTATTTAGCACAACCGTCCAAGTATAGATATTCCCTAAAATAATTAGAGAATCATGATTTTTACATAAATCTAGAAGCTATTGTAATGTTACCACGACATGTGCTTTTTAATTTATATTGTTTGAGCTTTGGTTTGTGCAAATAAAATATACTGCAATTATGATGTATGCTCTGAAAATTAATGGGTTAGATTTAAGATTTTTATACTACTCTCCGTTAACAGATAGGCAATAATTTGTTATAATAGCCTATCATAAAGAAACGGAGGGAGCTATGAAATATCGCAAATGAAAAGTAAAATTATATTGTTTTCACTTCCCAATTATAATACGGTTTACATGCCTTTGGCTGTGCCTTATTTAGCAAGTTACCTCAGAAAGAGTGGCTTCGATGTTATTCAAAGAGATTTGAATGTTTTGGCTTATGATTTTATTTTAAGTAGAGAGTATCTTCAGGGATGCTTGGAAAAATCCGGACTAAATAGTAATAGGGAGTATCAACAAGTTG